>CAZAIS010000015.1:0-14793 GCA_964485255.1 uncultured Acidimicrobiales bacterium
TGGAGCGCGACTGCACACCCCTGTTGCGCGGGTACCTGGACGTCGCCGAGGTGAAAGCTCTTCTCATCGAGAACGGGTTCGGCCAGTTCGAGGTGGTGGACAACGGCGTAATACCGCGAAGGAGTCCCACACTGGACGTCCCCGAGACCCGCGCCTACCACCTGGTACCGCGCGGCGTGTCCAAGGACCAGTCGGTGCTCAGGGACCAGCAGCACCGCCGCATCCGTCGCGAGGACACCGTGGCGGTCGGTGACGCGTCAGCGGACCTCGCGCTGTGCGGAGCGTCAGGCGCGTTCTTCATGGTGAGGAACGGGTTGGACGCCAACCCGCACCTCGCGGAGGAGGTCGAGCGCTCGGAAAACGTATTCGTTACCGAGGGCCGGATGGGGAACGGGTGGGCGGAGGTTGTCGAGACGATGCTGGGCCTGTCCGATTAACGCCGCTCGATAACCGGCCGGTAATCGCCCTCGAGGGCGGGCGGGCGGGCGCGCCATGCTTCTACATGAACGGTCTGGGCTTCGTGACGTACGCGGGGGTCAGGGTGAACAGCCGGTAGGCCAGGCCTTCCAGGTAGGCGCTTCCTTCCACGTCACTCCTCCAGTTGCCGGGTATGGAGCCGGCCCCGTTGAAGGAGCCGCTTACCGTGCCGGCCATCGCCCCCACCGAACCGGCGTCGCCTCCGGCGCTCACCGCGGTGAGGATGGTGGTCCCGGGCTCATAGGGGCTGAGGAGGAACGCGAGCAGCGCGGCCGGCACGGCCTCGACGGCCGCCTCGCCGTTCCCGGTGTACGCGAAGCCTTCCCCGGGGCTTGCGCACAGATAGCCGGTCAGGCCCGATATCCTGGCGGCCATCTCCTCGCTTATGTCCGCCACAGCGCGGCCGATCTCGGAGACCACCCTCTCCGCGTCGAGCTCCCCTTCGTCCCGTATCCCGGCGGCGACCGCAAGCGCTATCGCGACGCTACCGGCCGCGGCGCGCGCGTCCCTGTGAGTTATTCGAGCCTGCTCAACCGCCGCGCGCGTCAACGCCTCCGGCCTGTCGAAGTAGCGAAGCCCAATGGGACCCGCGCGCACGGCCGCGCCGCATCCCGCTGAGTCCACGGCACTCGTATCCACGCCGGCGCCCTCGTTCAGGCTCCTTGCCGCCGTAACACAGGCCTCTTCGACGTCCCGCGCTTCATTTAGCCCGCGGTCCGAGTAGTCGATCCAGCGCCCGAACTTGAAGGCGACGTGACTCCGGTCGAACCTGCCGATCTCGATGATGGCCTGCGCGAGCACGGCGGTCATCTGGGTGTCGCCCGAGATGCGTCCAATGCCCGAGTGCCCCTCGGCAAGGCCGTTGACCGGCCTGCGCCTCCCCGCGGAGGCGCCGCGTGCGCCCTCCACGGGAATACCGAGCGCGTCTCCCACCGCGCCGGCCAGCATGCAGCCTTTAAATTTTTCCAGGAGCGATACCACCGGATCCACCTCCACAAACGCAAAGTATAACACCAGGAATGCTACAATCATCCCGGGTCAGCACCGGGCGGCTACCGGATGGGTGAACGAGATCGAGTGAAGTGGTGCCGGATACGCCGGACCCGGGGGCCGGCCGCCCTAAACAGACAGGATGCGTTTGCGTTTACGTGTAAAAGGTATCGTGCCGATTATCATCCTCATGACCCTTGTGACGGTGATTGCGGGAGCGATGATCTTCAAGGTCAGAGATGAGGAGAGAAAAGAACAGGAAGCCTGGGAAATCCTGAGGGAAATGGATCAGGAAGCTGCCGAGCGCGCCTCGGTCGCGCTCGAGCTGGTGAACCGGTACGAAGCGGTCCTGAAGCGAAATCCCGCGGGGAGTGCCGAGAGCGACCGGTTGGCAGGCAAGATCCTCGGCCTGTTCCCGGAGCTCAAAGGGCCCGCCGACAGCGGTCCCTCGAAGTTGATGCCGCCGGAGAGGATGAAGATACTATTGCGCTCGTATGCGAGGCGGGGCTAGCGCCCGCCGGCGACTCCAGGAGACCGTAGCGGTGTACACGCGAAAAGAGGACATAAGGGAGATGGAGGCGGCGCTGGGCGTTCCTGTGGAAACTGAAATGACCCACGAGATAGGCGTGTGCGAGTACGACATGGTGAAGAGCAGCATGCGCAAGGGGCGAGCCCACGACGTGACCATGTTCATCCGAAGACTGGGCTCGCCCGGGGAGATAGCCGTCATCCGCAAGCCGTTCTTTCCTCCCGTCGTGTACCGCGCCCCGAGCGGCGCGGCGGACCGCGGGGAATCGCTCGCCCGTGGGGCCGTGCGCGAATCGATGGAGGAGACCGGGCTGGACGTGGAACTGTCGAGATACGTCGCCAGGATAAACGCGAGGTTCACCAGCGATGGACGGGTGATCGAGTGGATCTCTCACGTGTTCGAGGCCAGGCACGTCGAGGGCGAGATCGGCCCTATAGACACCGAAGAGATCGAAGAAGCCCGCTGGGCGACCCTCGAGGATATCCAGGGAGAAATACGCCAGGCGTTGCTCGATACCGGATGGGGGCTCCTCGTATACAGGGTGGCGCTCACCGACTTGACCGTGCGGGAGCTCGGGGGGGTCGCGACGTGAGGTACGAGGAGCCGGTGTTCCGGCCGCCGTGCGAGGCGGGCAGCCTTATCATCCAGGCTACCATCGGCTGTCCCCATAACAGGTGCGCCTTCTGCGGCATGTACAAGATGAAGAAGTATCGCGTCAGGTCACTGGAGGAAATCAGGGAAGACCTGCTGGCGGCCCGCGGGGTGTGGCGCGACCCGGGCGCGGTCTTCCTGGCGGACGGCAACACCATCGCCATGCGGACCGACGACCTGGTGCGGGTGCTCGACTCCGTGAGAGAGGTCTTCCCGGATACGGGCCGCATATCGTGTTACGGAGGCGCGCGCTTCATACGCGGCCGGCGGGTGGAAGACTTGCGGCGCCTCAAGGATCACGGGCTCGACATCGTGTACATGGGGCTGGAGAGTGGGGACGACCGGATACTGGAGACGGTCCGCAAGGGCGCGACCTCGGAAGACTACGTGCGCGCGGCGGAGAAGATGAGGGCCGCCGGCATCGGCCTCTCGACCTACGTGCTGGCGGGCCTGGGAGGCCGGGCGATGACCCGGAGTCACGCCCTCGCCTCGGCCGCGACGTTGAACAGGATGAAGCCGGACTACGTGAGAATCCGAACCCTCGCCCTCATGCCGGGTATCCCCATGTACGAGGACCTCCAGCGCGGACGGTTCGAGGAGTGCACGGGGCGCGAGGTTGCCCGCGAGATCCGCCTGCTGCTGGAGGGCCTCGAGCTCGAGGACGCGCACTTTCTCAGCGACCACGTATCGAACTACCTGCCGCTCTACGGGAGGCTGCCGGAGGACAAGGAAGCCATGCTCGAGACCATAGACCGTGCGCTTCAGCAACCGGACAACCCCATGCTGGGGCCGCGGGCGATCACCTCGCTCTAGCCGCGATTACCTCTTTTCGTAGTCCTCGCACTCCGTCGCGTTAGGCCGCTTGGGGTTGAGGCAGACCGTGTGGTAGTCGTTCTTGCAGGTGTCGCAGAGCATCTTGGGAGTGCCCAGCTTCTTCCGCATCTTCCACCACAGCATTTTCGGTTTCTTCATAATGCGATTATAAGCCACCCGGGGGTCCGCCGGCATCGCCCGGCCGCGCCGCCCGCGGCGGGACGCGCGGGCGTATCTTCCCCTATACTTGGTATATGCAGAGCTTCGATCCATCCATGATAGAGGCCGTCTTCTTCGACGTGGGCAACACCCTGTTCACGCCTTATCCTTCCATGGAGGCCGTCTGCCGCGAGGTGCTGCTGCGCTTCGGCTACGACCCCTCGGAGGATGAGCTCCGGCGCGGCATCATCGCGGCGGACAGGTACTACGAGGAGCGTTACTGGAGCGACGATTCGTTCTGGTCCAACGAGAAGGACGCTTCACAGATGTGGTCCGAGTTGTACGCGCGAGTCCTTGAGGAGATAGGAGCCGCCGGCGATCGTCACGTGGTGGGTCGCGCTATCTACGACCACTTCGGGGACGGGGACCGCTGGCGCACTTTCCCCGACGTCGTGCCGGTTTTCGAGAGGCTAAGGGCGGAAGGCTACCGGCTGGCGCTGGTTTCCAACTGGGACTCCCGGCTGGTCAAGCTGTGCTTCGACATGGGCCTGGATACGTACCTGGACGCGGTCCTTTCGTCCGCGAGTATCGGGCTCATCAAGCCCGACCCCCATATATTCGAGGTCGCCTGCCGGAGGTTGGGGGTCGAGCCGGCCGCCGCGGTTCACGTGGGTGACAGCTACTACGCGGACGTTCTGGGCTCTAGAACCTTCGGGATAAACCCGGTGATGATCGACAGGTTCGGCTCGGGCAACCCCTCGGACGTTCCGCTCATCAAGGATCTCTACGAGTTGCTGCCCCTGCTCGGGTTGCGGGCCTGACACGCGCCACGCGAGGTGTCGCGGCGCGGCGCTAAACGAAGCGGTGGCCCATCATCGCCTGGGCGTTCTTTCCGAGGATGCCCTCGAGTACTTCGCGGGAGAGGCCCGAGCGGTCGAGTTCGTCGAGGTGCCTGCGCATGCGAAGCAGAGGGAAATCCGTGCCGAAAAGGATGCGCCCGGGTCCAACGATGTCCACCGCGACCTTGTAGACGTCGGGGCGGTAGAGGAACGGGGACGCGGCCGTGTCGTAGTAAACCGACGACGAGACCTTCGCGACCTCGGGCATCAACTCGTAGAAGCAGAGCCCTCCTCCCCAGTGCGCCAGGACGGTCGTCACGTCACCGTACTTCTCCAGGAAGCGGTACACGGCCGCCGGGGTCGTGGGGGTCTTGCCGGGATAGAAGTGCCCCACGTCCTCGTTCGCGTGCAGCAGCAGGAACAGGCCGGCTTCCTCGACCGCGCCGGCGATCCGCCCGGTCGTGCCGGGGTCGTCGAGCTTGAACCCCTGCGCGTCAGCCGATATTTCACCGACACCCTTCAGCCCTCCCGCGAATGCCCTCTCCAGCTCCTTGTCACAGGCCTTGCCGGCCACGGGGTTGACGGTCGCGAGTCCCACCAGGCGATCCGGATACGCCGCGACGGCCTCCATCATGTAAGTGTTGTGCTGGCGGCAGATATCGATGCTGCGCCAGGGGAAGCCACAGACCACGGACATGTCAACGCCGCAGGAATCCATCTCCTCGATCAGGGCTTCAAAGGTGACCATCTTCGACTTCGCGTTCCCGTAGATGAATTCGAAGGAGGAATCCCGCTTCGCGTACATCTCCCTGCGCTCGATGACGTCCGGTGGGAATATGTGGGTGTGCACATCGATTATCATTCAACAGCTCCTTGAGCGCGGTCCACGTACGACAGTGAAAGAGGTTATCACAAGCAGTGCCGCCGGTTAACCACTTCCAGGCCGCCAGAATACCCGGAGAGGCCGCGACCTTCCACGGTAAAGGCACCCGGGCCGATTGCCCGTGAGAGGCGCCGGCGCGGTCCGGGCGACGGGGCCCGCGCGCCTGGCGATACGGACCCGGGGCGGCGCCCTGAGGCCGGGCGCTGCGACGGGGGGCGCGGGCGCCGTCCGGATGGAATAGAATAACTGCCTGCCGGGGCGCGCACGGCCGCGCGTCCCGGACGAGAGGTTCGATGCGACGGGGGGGTGGTCGCCTCCGCCGCCGGAAGGGAATGATATCGCATGCCGGATTTCAAACGGTTGCTCGAGCCCTTCGAGTTCTCGGGCATAAAGATGAAGAACCATGTCATCATGCCGGCCATGCACATTGGCATGGCCAGTGAGGGGTTCATACTGGACGGCTTCACCGACTTCTACGAGGAGAGGGCGAAGGCGGGGCCCGGCCCGGGATTGATGATAGTCGGGGGCTGCTACGTCGAGAAGCGGGGCATGGGAGCGCCCAACTTCGTGGGGCTGGACGACGACAGGTTCATCCCCGGGCTCAGGCGATTCACCGACCGCATGCACGCCCACGGGCAGCCGGTCGCGGCGCAGCTCTACCACGGCGGCCGGTACTCGGCGAGCTTTCTCACGGGAGAGCCGCCCGTTTCCGCTTCAGCCGTGTTCTCGGATTTCACCAGGGAGATGCCGCACGCGCTCAGCGAGGAAGAGATAGCCGTGGTCCAGGACCACTACGCGCAGGCCGCCAGGCGGGCGAGGGAGGCGGGGTTCGACGCGAGCGAGCTGATCGTCGCCGCCGGGTACCTGGTCAACCAGTTCCTGTCCCCGCTGACCAACAAGCGGGAGGACCGTTACGGTGGTGACATAGACGCGCGCATGACGTTCATGCGCGAGACGATCGCGGCGATCAAGAAAGCCACCGGCGAAGAGTATCCGCTCGTTTGCAGGATCTCCGGCTCGGATTTCATGGAGGGCAGCCATACACTCGATGAGACCAGGATCGTCGCCGCGGAGATGGAGCGCTGCGGCGTGGACCTGATCAGCGTCACCGGGGGATGGCACGAAACCCGTGTCCCCCAGATCCCCATGAACGTGCCGAGGGGTGCTTTCGTGTACCTTGCCCAGGGGATCCGCGAGGCGGTCGAGAGCGTCCCGGTCGCGTGCTGTAATCGCATCAACGACCCGGCCCTGGCGGAGCAGATACTGGCCGAGGACAGGGCGGACCTCGTCGCGATGGCGAGGGCCTTCGTGGCCGACCCGCGGATTCTTAACAAGGCGGCCCGGGGGAAACCGGAGGACGTGAGGCACTGCATCGCCTGCAACCAGGGATGCTTCGATCACGTCTTCATGTTCAAGCCTATAACCTGCCTGGTGAACCCGCGTGTCAACCGTGAAAGAGAGACCGAGCTGTCGCCGGCGAAGGAGCCCGCATCGGTGCTGGTGGCAGGCGGAGGGCCCGCGGGTATGGAATGCGCATGGGTGGCCGCTCACAGGGGACACGATGTCGTGCTGTGCGAGAAGTCGGACAGGCTCGGCGGCCAGGGGCGCCTGGCCGCGATTCCACCAGGCCGCGAGGAGTTCTCGGAGATGGTGAGATACCTCGCGCGGCAGCTTGATAACAAGGGTGTCGAGGTACGGCTCGAGGAGCCGGTTACACCGGAACTCGTCCGGGAGCTTGAGCCCGACGTGCTTGTGTTGGCGACGGGCGCGGTCCAGGTCGTCCCTCGGATCGAGGGCGTCGAAGGGCCCAACGTGGCGATGGCCTGGGACGTCCTCGACGGCAAGGCAGGCACCGGCGCGAGCGTAGTCGTGGTGGGCGGCGGAGCGGTAGGCATAGAGACCGGCTCTTTCCTGGCCTCGCGGGGAAAGCGGGTGACGGTCCTGGAGATGCTTGGCAGGTGCGGCGCCGATATCGGCCTTTCCACCAGGTGGACCATACTGCAGGACGCCCGAGACCTGGGCGTGAGGTTCGCGGTATCCTGTCGCGTCGAGACGATCACCGCCGCCGGCGTCGTCGCGGACGTGAACGGCGAGCGGACCGAGTTCGAGGCGGACACGGTCGTCATCGCGGCAGGCGCTAAGGCCGACGACGAACTCGGCAGACTCCTCGAGAGGGACGGCGCCTTCAGCGGGCTGGACCTGCACAGGATCGGAGACTGCGTGACGCCGCGTAAGGCACTGGAGGCGATCCATGAAGGCTTCGCGACGGGCCTGTCGCTGTGACGGCGTCGTGGCGTCAGGCGATCCGCGCTTTTCGACCGGGCGCGGCGTATAAAGACGATGGACGGCTCCAACGGCGAACGGAGACTGAAAATGAGGCCCACCTGGGACCAGTATTTCTTGAGCATCGCGAGGGTGGTCGCCGGGCGGTCCACCTGCCTTCGCAGGGAGGTTGGAGCGCTCATTGTCAAGGACAAGCGTATCCTCGCGACCGGGTACAACGGCGCTCCCAGGGGCCTTGAACACTGCATCGACACGGGTTGCCTGCGAAACGAGGTAGGCGCGGAATCCGGAACCACGCACGAGCTCTGCCGCGGCCTGCACGCGGAGCAGAACGCGATAATCCAGGCGGCGATGCACGGTGTTTCGATAGAAGGCGGCGTGATCTACAGCACGCACCAGCCCTGCGTCCTGTGCACCAAGATGATAATCAACGCCGGGCTTCTCGCCACCCATTACCTGGAGCCGTACCCCGACCCCCTGGCGGGCAAGCTGTTAGAGGAGGCCGGAGTCACCTCGGAGAAGATGAGCCTGGAAGGTTGAGCGGCGCGAGGACGCGCCGGGACTGACATGAGACTTTACTTCATTGCATTCGGGGCTGCCCTGATCAGCGTGCTAGTTCTGACGCCGGTGGTACGGTGGCTGGCCGCGCGGCTGGGGGCCGTCGACGTACCGGAGGACCGCAAGGTCCACGAGAAAGCGACTCCCACCCTCGGCGGGGTCGCCATATACCTGAGCATGATGATCGGGGCAGGTGTCTACCTCATTTTCGGTCACGACAGGGTATCCGGGGACATCGCCGGCATTCTCATAGGCGCGACCGTTATCGTGATCTTCGGCGCCCTGGACGACGTAATCGGCCTCTCGCCGATATCGAAGCTGTTCGGCCAGGTGCTGGCCGCGGGCGTGCTGGTCGTCATGGGCGTGCAGATCCAGAACATCCACATCCCCGGCCTGGCCTTGCTATCGCTCTCACCGGAGCTCTCGGTGATCATATCGCTCATCTGGGTCGTCGCGTTCATCAACATAATCAACCTGATAGACGGGCTGGACGGCCTCGCGGCGGGCATAACCTGCATCGCCTCGTTCTCGATGTTCTACTACGCGACCCAGACGGGCGTGGGCGCTTCGTTCGTCGACGCGGCCCTGATCTCGATAGTCATGGCGGGAGCGACCCTCGGTTTCCTGCGGTACAACTTCAATCCCGCGAGCGTATTCATGGGGGACTCCGGGAGCATGCTGCTGGGGTACATGCTTGGCGCCGTGACCATCCAGGGCGTTCTAAAGAGCATCGCGGCGGCGGCCCTGGTCGTGCCGCTGATAGCACTGGCGATTCCGATAATCGACACCGGGATGGCGATCGCGAGGCGGCTGCGCAAGGGCATGCCGGTGACCCACGCCGACAAGGAGCATATCCACCACCGGCTGCTCAACATGGGTCACAGCCAGAGGCAGGCCGTGCTCCTCATCTACTTCTGGACCGCGCTACTGTGCGGGACCAGCCTCGCCCTCAAGTTCATGAGCAACAACAAGCTGCTTTGGATCGTGCTGGGCCTCGCGTTCGGCGGATTCCTCGTTACCGCCGTACCCAGGGTGGTCAGGGGAGAAGGCGGGAAGGGGAAGCACCGGGCGTCGAGGAGGAAGCGACGTGGGGGGAAACGCGAAGACATCGAGCATGTGGAGGTCCTGGATGCCAAGGGAAAGTCGGTTGAAACAGGCGAGTGACCGGGCGGTGGAAGGCCGCGGCGCCGCGGACATGAGCGCGCTCTACGACACCTTCAACGGTCGCATGGCGCAGTCCCTGGCTATAGCCGGCGGGGGGATCATTCCGGTCGGGCTTATCATATCGTCGGTGTTCGGCGGCCTCGCGGGCTTCACCGGCGGCCTCGTGGGGTTCGGCCTGGCGTCGCTCTACTCGGCGGCCGCGCTCTGGACGCTGAAATGGGCGTTCGGCAAGCCCCCGCAACGGATGTCTGTCATAATGATGTCCGCTTTTACCGCGCGGATAGTGCTGGTCGCCGCCGCCCTGTACGGGCTCACCTTCGCAACGGCGTTGAACCGTTACGCCCTGATAGGCTGCTTCGCCGCCCTCTTTCTCGCCTATACCACCCTCGAGATCGCCCTAGCCTGGAAAACCTTCGGCCTCCTCCTCAAATAGGCGTCGTTCACTTTTTTTTGTTTACTTTTTGATGTTGCCGGAGGTTGTTGCTGATCGGACAACCGCGGAGCCGGACGCGGGGAGCCTGATCGCTGTGCGCATTGTGATAGACTTTCGTGCTTGAAAACAGAGTGCCTATCAAGGGGGTAGAAAGATGGCTATCAAGAAGGTCTACGTTGTAGGCGCGGGGCTCATGGGTAGTGGCATTACCCAGGTCACGGCGACCGCGGGCTTCGAGGTCACCATGCGTGACATGACCGACGAGATACTCGCGAAATCGGTGGAGACGATCAAGTGGTCCGTGGACAAGTTCGCGAGCAAGGGCAGGATAACGGAGGACCAGGCGAAGCAGGCCATGGCCAACATCAAGACCACCACCGATCTCTCCGACGCCGCCGACGCGGATCTCGTGATAGAGGCGGTATTCGAGAAGATCGAGCTCAAGCAGGAGATATTCAAGGAGCTCGACGGGATATGCAAGCCGGACTGCATCCTGGCCTCGAACACCTCGGCCATATCGATAACCAACATAGCCTCGGTGACGAAGCGGCCCGAGAAAGTGGTGGGCACGCACTTCTTCAGCCCCGTCCCCATGATGAGGCTGTGCGAGCTGGTACGTGGCCTGCTGACCTCGGACGAGACGCTGGCCGCCTGTGACGAGTTCGCCCAGAAGATAGGCAAGGAGACCGTGACGGTGAACAAGGACGTGGCGGGCTTTATCGCCAACCGCGTCGGCCTGGCGATGTCCGGTGTCGCGATCGACCTCGTCGCAAACGGAGTGGCCACGCCACAGGACGTCGACAAGACGATGAAGCTCGGCTTCAGCCATACGATGGGCCCCTGCGAGACGGCGGACCTCACCGGCATCGACGTGCTCATGAACGCCATGAAAGCGATATACAACGAGACCCAGGACGAGCGCTACTGGCCGCCCGAGCTCATGCAGCGCATGGTCGCCTCGGGCCTCATGGGACGCAAGACCAAGAAAGGGTTCTACGACTACTCGTCCGGCAAGCAGGAGGTTTACTGGAAGCTGTAGCCGCGGGGCTTTGAGAAACGAACGGACCGGCCCTCTCCCGGCGCGGAGGGGGCCCGGTAGGTTAAGCGGGCGGAAGGTCGGACCGGCAGGGAAAGCAGGGGTGTGGAAATGGACGACAGGTACGACGTCATCGTGGTGGGCGCGGGCATAGGCGGCCTCACCGCGGCGAGCGTCCTGGCCAAGGACGGGATGAAAGTCGTGGTGCTGGAGCGCGAGGACAGGGTCGGGGGCCGCGCGCTCTCGATTGACGGAAGCGAGATAAGCGACAACGGGGCGGACTGGTACCGCGAGGTGCTTTCCCGGCACTACTGCTACCTGGCCGACTCGTCCCCCTCGATCGACGAGATCGTCGCGGGAAGACTCCTCGACGGTTACGTTATCGACCTCGGCTACCACGGCGTCCCTTGCGGCGGCCTGGGATACCTCGGCCGCCTGATCGATTACCTGGGGCTGCGGGTGGAAATCAACCCCTGTGACACAGGCTTTTATTACAAAGGAGAGTTCTACGCCGAGCCCGCCCCCGGCAAGACCCGGCTGGACGACAAGCTATACAGGATATGCAAGGAAAAGGGCATAAAGTACTGGTCGTTCAACACGGCGGCGATGGGACTCACGCCCGAGCAGCTCGACGACCTCGAAAAGGTCAGCCTCTGGGACTACTGCCAGAAGCTGGGCCTGACGGCCGACGACGTTGTGTGGGAATCCTACCACTGCATGGGGACGCTGTTCACGACGATAAACAACCCACACGACATATCCGCGGGCGAGATCATCAGGTACGCGAACGATGTCATGGCGCCGGTCATCATCTCCGGCGGGGACCTGCACACCGGGGGCTTCACGACCGGAGGGATCCTCAACTGGTCGCGCGCGGTTGCCTCGGAGTTCGAGACGCTCGGCGGCACACTCGTGCTCGGGGCCGACGTGGAGAAGGTGGAGGTCGAGGACGGGCGCGTCACGGGTGTGGACGTGGTCGTGCCCGGCGAAGGGCGCCTCACTCTCTCGGCCCCCAGGGTCATCAGCACCGTCCCCGTTCAGGAAACGTTCCGGCTGGTCGATCGCTCCCATTTCCCGGATGACTTCGTGCGGCGCGCCGAGTCGCTCTACGGGTACGGCAGCCTGGCCCCCTACATCGGGCTGAGCGGTCTTCCGATGCCCATCGAACAGGCGGAGCGCCTCATCAAGACCCCGGTCGTGGTCCCGGCCGGCGAGGACTACGACTACGACGTGTACATGTGCTGGAACGTGCAGTCGGTCACGGACCCCACCTGCGCCCCCGAGGGAAAACACCTGCTTACCGCGTACCTCCCGCTGACCGAGAAGGAGTCCATGGACCGCGCCAAGGTCCAGAAGGTGGTCGACGCCATAGTGCCCTTCTTCGAGAGGGCGTATCCCGGTTTCAGGGAGTGCGTTGACTGGGAGCTCTACCCGATGTGCTGGAAGCTCGAGGGCGTCGCCAAGTCAATTTCCCAGGCAGGCACGCTCAAGCCCGAGAACACCGCCCCGGGTGTCGAGGGCCTTTTCTTCGCCGGGGATACGGCCAGGGGATTCGGGGTCGCCATGGACTGCGCGTGCTCCGCCGGGATCAACTGCGCGGGCGCTATTCTGGGCCGGAGCATCGGTATAGAATGAACTGGAGATATAGAATGACGAGAGCGGGGGGTGCTGCGATTGGCGGATGTGAGTTTTGAGGGGGTATTCGTCCCCAGCGTGACCCCGTTCAAGGATGGAAGCGTTGACGAGACGAGTCTTCGCCGGCTCGTGGACCACCTGATCGAGGGGGGCGTGTCCGGCCTTGTCCCCTGCGGAACGACCGGCGAGAGCGCCACGCTCTCACACGATGAGCACATCGACGTAATCAGGATGACCGTGGAGCAGGCGGCCGGCCGGGTGCCTGTGGTGGCCGGGATCGGCACCAACGATACCAACGAGACCATAACGCTCCTTGCCAGAGCGGAGCGAATAGACCTCCAGGGTTACCTGGTCGTCTGCCCTTACTACAACCGCCCCAACCAGGAGGGCATAATAGAGCACTTCCGCGCCGTGTCCGAGGTAACCGACAGGCCCGTGCTCGTCTACAACATCCCGATCAGGACCGGGCGCAACGTAGAGGTGGGTACGGTCGCCGAGCTGTCACGCATCCCGAACATCGTCGGTATCAAGGACGCTTCGGGGGACATAAACCAGGCGATGAGCATCATCGCCAGGACGAAGGACTTCTGCGTGCTTTCCGGGGAGGACCACCTGCTTTTCTCTACCTGCTGCTTGGGCGGCTGCGGCGGGATCATGGCGAGCGCCCACGTGCTTCCAGGCAGGTTCCTCGAGTTGTACGAGGCCGCCCGCCGGGGCGACCTGGTGGAAGCCCGGAGGCTGCATTACCACCTGCTGCCGCTGGTCAGGGTGATGTTCAAGGAGCCAAACCCCGCTCCGGCGAAAGCAGCAATGAGACTCATGGGCGTAATAGACTCCGACGAGCTGCGGCTGCCGCTCTTGTCGGTGTCCGCCGCGTGCAGGGAAGACATCGCGGGCGTGCTTCACGGGCTGAAGCTGCTGTAGCATCCCGCGCGGAGGGCGATGGGCCGGGGTTGACGCGGCCGGCGGGGGCCGGACGCGCGGGAACTCGATGAGGTTTGATGGACGACAGGCGTTTTGAGGGACCCAATTCGAGGGAACAATACGAGCGCCGCCGACTGCAGCAGCGCAGGGCGTCAAGGCTCGAGGAGCGCCGGAGGCGCGCCAGGCGCAACCGTGCTATAGCAATCGCCTCGGCGGTCGTGATCATAGTTGTCGCCGTCCTCCTGAGTCCCTGGGGCCCTTTGAAGGGCGCCCTATACGGGTCGAAGAACGAGAAAAAGGCGAAGGCAGGCGAAGGGACCTCCAAGACCTCCACGGCGCAGACGAAAGAAGTGAAGTCCACCGCGCCTAAAGCTCCTGCCCACGTGGAGAAGAAGTCCATCACGAAGCCGCCCGCCGTGGCGATAGTCGTTGATGACGTAGGCAACATCACCGACAAGCTCCCGATGTGGACCTCGATCGACGCGGCCATATCCTTCGCCGTAATGCCATACCCGCCGCTCTCGCAGCAGCTCGCCGAACAACTCTACCAGAGCGGCTACGTGATAATGATGCACGTACCCACCGATAACCATCCCCCGAACTCCTTTTCCGGGCGGGGCCAGCTCGCGACGGGCATGGACCGCGCAACCGTGTTCGCCACGCTGGACTCCGACGCGCAGGCGGTTCCGCGGATGTCGGGCATGAACAACCACCAGGGGGGGAGGGGTTGCGACCAGTTGGACCTGATGACCTACGAGGTCGAATGGGCCAAGTCCAAGGGTTACTTCGTGGTGGACAGCAACAGCTCGGTCAACTCGCAGGTCACCCCCGCCTGCCTGGCCCTCGGCCTTCCCAAGCGGAAGAACCAGGTTTTCATAGATCATCAGAACGAGCCCGACTATATAAGGGGCGCCATGCGCGAGCTTGCGGGCATCGCCCGCAAGAACGGGACGGCGATAGGCATCTGCCACTGGCACCGCCCCAATACCGCGGCGGTCGTCAGCGAGATGGTCACCGTGCTGAAGGCTGAAGGCATCAACTTCGCTTTCGCTCGTGACATAAGCAACTGACGCGGGTTTCCGCCACTCGCTGAACAAAAATGAGCGAAAAATGCCAGGCACTCCGCGCCAGAGCGAAAAGTGTCAGGCACCCCGTTGAGGTCGGACCCGCGCCAGAGTGCAAAGGTGCCGGGAAACACGCGCCACAGGTGTGCCGCCGCCGGCATTGAAGTAACAATTGAAGCGCCTGGCATTCGCCGGAAGGGATACACGTGTTAGAGGCCGCGTATTACGAGAAGCTGGAGGGGGGAAGGGTCCACTGCCACCTCTGCCCGCAGGAATGCAGGATCAACGAAGGCAGGAAAGGCTTCTGCCGCGTTCGCTCCAACGACGAGGGGACCCTCTACTCGGACATCTACGA
>CAZAIS010000016.1:0-14725 GCA_964485255.1 uncultured Acidimicrobiales bacterium
ATTATAAACTCACCCTGCAACCCCACGGGCATCGTTATGGACGACGAAGAGATGGGGTCCGTCGTTCAGGCGGTCGACCGGCGCGCCTACGTGGTTTCCGACGAGATCTACCACGGGCTTGTTTATGAGGGGCGGGAGCACTCCATACTGGAGTTCACCGACCGGGCCTTCGTCCTCAACGGTTTCTCCAAGCTGTACGCGATGACCGGGTGGAGGCTCGGGTACATCATCTGTCCGGGAGAGTTCGTGCGGCCCATACAGAAGATCCAGCAGAACCTGATGATATGCGCCAACTCCTTCGTCCAGTGGGCGGGGATCGCCGCGCTGGAGGACACGGCCGATGAGACGGCGGAAATGGTGAAGACGTACGACGCGCGCAGGCGCTTCCTCCTTGGGAGGCTGCGCGACATGGGCTTCGGCGTCGCCGTGGAGCCGACAGGGGCTTTCTACGTGCTCGCGAACGCGAAGCGCTTCACCGGCGACTCGTATGACTTCTGCCTGGAAGTGCTCGAGAAAGCCCACGTAGCGCTCGCCCCCGGAACGGATTTCGGCAGCGGGGGCGAGGGCTACGTGCGCTTCTCGTACGCGAACTCGCTGGACAACATAAGGGAAGGCGCGGCCAGGCTGGAGGAGTACCTGAACAAACGAGGGGGCGAGCTGGATGCCTGAGAGACTGAGGTTCGTTGACTTGAGCGTACCGATCGAGGAGTCGGAGAGCGAGCCGTTCAAGCCCACTGTGGAGCACCAGGGCCACGAGTCGGGCGCCGCGGTGATGTCGCAGATTTTCGGCGTCCCGGCCGAAAGCCTGCCGGGTGGCCTGGGATGGGCGAACGACACCGTTACACTTATTACCCACGCCGGCACTCACCTCGACGCGCCGTGGCACTACGCGCCGACGGCCGGCGGAGCGCGGGCTCAAACGATTGACGAGATTCCCCTGGAGTGGTGCTACTCGGACGGGGTCGTGCTGGACATGCGTCACAAGGCCGACGGCGACCGCATAAACGTGGAGGACGTGGCCGCCGAGCTCGAGCGCATCGATTACAGCATCAAGCCGCTGGACATCGTGCTCGTCATGACGGGCGTCGACAGGTACTGGGGAAGCCCCGAGTACATCAATCACGGAGCCGGGATGACGAAAGCCTCCACCCTCTGGCTCATCGAGCGGGGCGTTCGGGTGATGGGAATCGACGCCTGGGGTTTCGACAGGCCTTTCGCGAGCATCACCGAGGAAGTGAAGGCCACGGGGAACGCCTCCGTGATCTGGGAAGCGCACTACGCCGGCATCGAGGCGCCCTACTGTCACCTGGAGAAGCTCGCCAACCTCGACAAGCTGCCGCCGCACGGATTCAAGGTCGCCTGCTTCCCGGTCAAGATAACCGGGGCCAGCGCCGGTTGGTGCCGGCCCGTGGGAATCGTACAAACACAGGAGTGAGCATGGAGCTTCGTTATATCTACGACATGGTCAAGGAAACCTTCGACAAGGAGAACGACGCCCGCGAGAAAGGGCTCGCCCTGTCCAGGGACACGATCCAGTTCTGCGCGAACTCGATCCGCGCCGCCCACAGGAACGACCGCGACGAGGCCGTGAAGCTGCTCGGCGCGGCAAGGGCCAACATCGACGCGGCGCACGCGCTGCTGGAGCCCTTCCCACGCATCTTCTACGCCGGCTTCCTGCAGGACGCCGAGAAGGAGTACGCCGAGGCGTCGGCGACGTTCTCGCTGATCGAGGAGAAACCCCTTCCACTCCCGGGCGACCTCGAGGTCGGGGTGGCGCCCTATCTCAACGGGCTCGGGGAGGCCATCGGCGAGATGAGAAGGCACGTCCTCGACCTCATCAGGGAGAACGACCTGGAAAAGGGCGAGTACATACTGGGAGTGATGGACGACGTCTATTACCTGCTCGCGTCCGTGGACTACCCCAACGCCATCACGGCCGGGCTCAAACGCACCAACGACATGGTGCGCGGGGTGCTGGAGCGCACCAGGGGAGATCTGACGACGGCCATCCGGCGCCAAAGCCTGGAGCGCACCATAAAGGAGCTCGAGGAGAAGCTGGTCGAAGGGCGGGAGCCCTGAAGGGCGCCGCTCCGGGGCGGATCAGGCTTCCGCGACCCCGGGCGGGGGGCTCGTAATGTCACAGACCATGACGGTCATGTCGTCCTTGGGCTCCCCACCGCAGAAGTCCTGTACGCTGTCGATCAACGCGTCGATGAAATCCTCCGACGACTTCTCCCTGTGGGCGGTCACGAACCTGTTCAGCCGCTTGAGGCCGTAGAGCTTGCCCCGCGAGTTCTGGGCGTCGATGACGCCGTCGGTGAACATCACTATGCGGTCGCCGGGCTCGAGCCTGCACCTCTGGATATCGAGGTTCGCCCGGGAGAAGATCCCGAGAAGCGACCTGCTCTGTGACGTCAGCGGCTCGACCACTCCGTCGGCGCCGATCTTCAACGGCTCCTCGTGGCCCGCGTTGGCATAAGAAAGCGTCATTGTCGGGATGTCGAAGACGCTGAAGAAAACCGTCACGAAGCTGTCGGAGCGGTTTCCCAGGAACAGGCTGCGGTTGACGTGCTCCATGATCTCGAGGATCCTATTGTGCTCGCGGGCCTCAACACGCAGGGCGCTCATGGCCATGGTGGCGAATAGCGCGGCGCCCACGCCCTGGCCGGACGCGTCCCCCACGACGAGGAAGACCTTGTCCCCGTAGGACCAGTAGTCGAACCAGTCCCCCCCCACGATGCGCGCCTGCTGCTGGCGGGCCTGTACGCTGACGTTCCCCGCCTGAAGCCAGTCCCTGGGAAGCAGGCTGGTCTGAATGCCCGAGGCGATCTCCATCTCTCTTTGTATCAGGGCGTACTTCTCGAGTTCCTTCTGCTCGCTGATGTCGCGGTAGATCGCGACGACGTTCTCTATCCTCCTGTCGGGGGCGATGATCGGGGCGAAAGTGCCACCCACCGGCACGTGCCTGCCCGACCTCGTGATTATCTCTTCTTCACTGTAGGCGACCTGCTCCCCCGAGAACATCCTGTTTATGGGACAATCCGGCCGGGGGCACACCCCGGGCGTCGTGACCGATCCGTAGAGCACCTCGTGGCAGTTGCGGCCCTCCGCCTCATCCTGGCCCCAGCCGGTCAGGAACTCGGCGGCCGGGTTCACCAGCACGACCCTCTTGTCCTTGTCGATGACGAGCACGGCGTCGGGGGTAGCCCTGAGCACCGCCTCGCTTCTTTCCCGCTCGCGGTAGAGGCTCTCGTTGATCTCCGCGTTCTTTATTGTCATCTGCTGGTCGAAGAGTTGTTCCTGCAGTCTCCTGTTCTGTACCGCCACGGCGGCCTGCCGGCCGAGGGCGTTGGCGAGGGTGATCGCGTCCTTGTTGAAGCTCACTTCCTCGTTGGTGAGCTCCAGGCTGATGAGCCCCACCAGCTCGTCCTTCACCACGAGGGGCACCTGGAGATACGAGCGAACGCCCGGCCCCCTGAATATGCGTGACTCGAGACTGATCTCATCGCCTATCTCCTCCACCACCACGGGCTCCTTGTCGCGAAGGGCCCGCCCGGTCGCCTGCCCGAGCTCGCTCATCGGCACGTGGAACTGGTTGAGCAGCCATACCTGGAGGGTGCTCCTCCCGTAGCCGGCCATGAACGTCAGCGCGTCCGCCTCGGGCTCGTAGAAGAACAGCGAGCACCTGTCCACCCCCAGGGCCTGGGCGGTCCTCGCGGCGATCGTATCCAGCAGTTCGTCGAGGTCGCGCGCCTCGCTGATCGCCAGCGCGAACTCCGTGAGCAGCGCCGACTGCCGCCTCTGCCTGCGCTCCTCCATGAAGAGCCGCGCGTTCTTTATCGCCACCCCGGCCTGCGGGCCCAGCGTTGTCAGCATGGTTATATCGAGGTCGGTGTATATCCTCGGGACCGTCTCGTACAGCTCGATGGTCCCTATCGGTTCCTCGTCAGCGGTGATAGGTATCGAAAGCGCGGAGCGGATCCTTCGCCCGGCGGCGGGCCTGGGCAACTCGAATCCTTCGAGCTCGTCATCGCGCGCCAGCACGTACTCGTTGCGCTTTATCGCGACGCCCGCGATGCTCTTGCCAAGCGGCACCTTCTCGCGGGAGACCCAAGCCCGCGAGAGCCCCATCTCCGTCACGGTGTCGAGGCTGCTCCCGGTGGAATCGAGCAGCATTATCGCGCCCATCCTCGACTGCATCAGGGTGGTAGCCACCTCGAGTATCTGCCTGAGCACCTTCTCCAGGTCCACCGTGGACACTATCGCCTGGCCGAGCTGTGACAGGGCGCGGAACTCCTCGAGCTGGCGCTCCACGGTAGAGCGCTCTTCAGCCTGGTAGGCCCTTCGCATGTAGTGCCTGGTCCGCTTGGTGAAGCCGTCTCGAAGGTTCGCGAGTTCGATCCAGGCGGCGGCGGAGTGGTCCTTCTTCAGAATCGCCCTTATTATCTCGTTCCAGATGAATGTCTCGCCGGAGTCGAAGCTCCCGATCACCATGCTCAGGCGGATCCCCTGGCTCGCGCGCTTGCGCCCTATGTCGGTCGCCAGGTTCTTGATCAACCTGGGGGGGAGCTCGCTGGCTTCGAAGTAATCCATGTAGAGCTGGTAGAAGTCGCGAAACGACTGGCGGACGTCCAGCAGTAGGTCGGTGGGAAGCGCCTCGTAACCGGGCAGCGCGGCCTCGACGACGCCATCTATCTCGGCGACCATCCTGTCCATGTTGGCGCGCAGAAACTCGGCGACCTCGTGCCTGAGCGCCCTCGACTCCGGCGTGCCGGCCGGCGAAACGGTTTCTCTGGTACCAACGGGCTCGTCGTCCATCCTGGCCCTATTATAGAGTATGGCGACCGGCGCCCACATTAATGATGTTCCCATCGGCGCCTTCTTTGACTCCCGCTTGTTTTCGGATATATTGGGACGTGAATGCCGCGAGGACGAGCGGGAAAGGGGCCCGAGGTGGCCGCGACCATCTTCGAGATCATCGGGACGATAGCTATCATAGTGGCGGTACTTGTCGCCGTCCTGGTGCTGCCCGTGCTCGCTCGTCTGCTCAAGAGGTTCAACAGGTCCGGTGCCGACCGGGCACGGGGCATCCGGTCCCAGGTAACCGAGTCGATAGGGGACGTGGACGCCGCCCAGGAACAGCTTGACGCCTTCGCCGCGGTCTCCGCGGGTGTGAGGGTGGCGATGGACCACGCGATCGAGGGCACCGGGAGGGTTGTCGGATTCCTCGAGTCGCGCACGTTTCAGGTCGGTCTACCGCTCGTCCTCTGGTTCCTTCTGCTCCTTGTCGCGGTACCGCGCGGATTCCGCCGTCCGAAGACCGCGACGAAGCCGAGGCGGGTTATACCGCCCCCCTCCCGGGAAGACGCCTCGGGGCAATCCGAAAGGTAGACCCCGGCTTGCGTCTCATGAATACTTTTGCGTCGAAGCGACTCCTCAGAGCGCGCCGGCCTCGTTCTCAACATCTACCCCGCGCGACAGGATGGTGGCGCGATCGAGAGCGTCCCGGCCGGCGGACCGGCGTTCCCGGGCGCAGGAAGCCCATTCGCGACCTCCGTGGGGACCGTGCTCGAGCCCGGGCATAAGGAAAGGCCAGATCATAACTAACCAGGTTCACCCATCTCGGCTATAAGTTGCCGTCCTCATTAGTTAGGAGCCGGCCTTGGTCGACACTATTCTTTTCATGAAGCTATTTCAACGGCGGGCGGGCCGTTCCCTTCAAACGTGCAGTTGCCTTCTGTCGACGACCCATTCCGCCTTCAGGCCCGTTTTCTCGAAGAGTCGCTGCTCGACCTTCTCCGGCGATTCGATCTCGATCCTGTCGGGCGATATCTCCGTGTCGATCTTCACCTGCTTGGTGATGCCCGCCTTGACCACCTCGGCGTCCGCGCCCTCCACCAGCGCGGCGTACACATAGACCTGGTCGCGGCTCGTGACGTCGTCTTCGTCCTCCTTGGTGACAATGACCTGGAAGGATTCAACGCCCTCGACCCTGCGTATCGCGTTCTGGAAGTTCATCAGGGGCACCCGCGCGCCCTTTATCTTGGTGAAGTCACGCGCCGCCCTGCCGATCGGCGGGCGGAGTATCGGGATCGTCAAACCGCACTTGGGGCACTTCTCCCAGGTGACACCGCCCTGTATGAGGTCGCCCATCCAGTACCTCAGGAGCACCGAGCCCCGCCACCCGATGTGCGAGAAGCAGAGCACGCCCGGCTCGCCCCACTTCACGGGTTCCTTTGTGTCCGGGTCCAGGACCTCCCAGAAGTAGAACTCGGGATTGAGGTGCATCTTGGACTTCTCGTCACACTCGAAGAACGCCGCGCGCAGCTCGGTCGATCCGTAACCTTCGATGATCTTGATGTCCGGTGAGCCGATGCGCTCGAACTGCCCCTTGAGCTTGGCCCGGTACTCGTCGGACAGCGGCTCGGCCGCCAGCACCGCGTACTTGACCGGGTCAGGCTTAGGCGCAATGCCGCCCTCGATCATCTCCGCGGCGGTCTTGAGCCAGTAGGTCATGTAGGACGGTATCGCGATGTACATGTCGAACGGCATCATGCCGGCGATTACGACCTGCTTCTCGGTGGGGATGGCCTTGCCGCCGCAGGTGTGGAAGATCGCGCTCCCGTGGTCGCAGCCGAATTCGGCGAACACGACCTGGAAGAAGGCGAGGTGCGGCAGTGCGGGGAACATGTTAAGGCCGCGCATGTTCGGCTCCCAACCGAACAGGTAGAGCATTCCCGCGATCCACGGAAGGATGTTCTTTATGTCATGGTTGGTGTAGGTCGCCATGCTCGGCACGCCCGTCGTCCCGCCGCTCATGTGGAAGTGGATGGGGTTCCACTCCGAGGCGGCCGTCTGCCTTACCCGCTCCTCGAACGATCGGGGCTTTCCGTATACGTCGCGCAGGTATTTCGTCGTCAGGGTCTTGTAGACGTATGAGAGCTTCTTGCCGGTGGAGATCTCCTCGAGGTCGTAGGCGCTGTCGGGGAGCTTAGGCTGCATTATGAAGGACTTCTGGTCCTTGAGCGTGTCTTCCTTCGTCGTTATCGGGATCCTGCGCAGGTCGTCCATCGTGGACAGCCTGTCGGGATCGATCTTGTTGTCTTTGAAAACCTTGCGGTAGTGGGGATGATACGGGTATACATAGTCCTTGATGTACTTGAAGAGCTTGTTGCGCGCGTAGTCCTGCTGCTCTTCCGGGGTCCACTCGTACGAGATAGCCATGCCGCTCTCCTCCTGTCCGCTTCTCTCACCAACTCAATGCGGGCCTGCTACCGCAAGTGCGGAAAGAATCATAATAGGAGCGCGGTGCTCAATGCAAATACCCGCCGGCGCCGGGCGCCTTATATGTTATCATCGGCCGGACTTGCCCGAGGGAAAGGAGCCGCGGGAGGCGTGGAATACGAGATTCGAGACCAGAGACTTCTGATAGAGGGCGAGCCGGTGAGCCTTTTTTCCGGAAGCCTACGGTACTGGCGAATCAGGCCGGACCTGTGGAGGCCGATCCTCGAGCGAATCAAGGGGATGGGCTTCGGGGTCGTCGAGACCTGCATGCCCTGGTCGGTCCACGAGGTCACCCCCGGGAAGTATGACTTCGGCGCCACTGACGGCCGGCTCGACCTGGGGCGTTTCATGGACGCATGCCTCGGATCGGGCGTCCGCCTTCTCGCGCGGCCCGGCCCGCGAGTCGGCGCCGGAATCACGTACGAGGGATACCCCGAGCGTATACTCGCCGACGAGGGTCTCCTCGCAAGGTGCGCCGACGGATCGACGGTCGCGGTGCCTTCGTTCCCGATGATGTTTCCCGCTCCCTGCTATCACCACCCGCGGTTCCAGGAGCAGGTAAGGAATTATTTCGAGGCGCTGGCCGGCGCCGTAGGCGGGCGGGCCGCCGTGTACCCGGAGGGACCGATTATCGCTATCCGGGCCGATGGCGGTCACACGAAGTCGATGAGGGCAAACCCGTTCGACTGGGACTACTCCGAGCACGCGGTCCGGCTCTACAGGGAGTGGCTCCGGTCCAGGTACGGGGCTCTTGCGGACCTAAACGAAGCCTACCGCTCGGGCTACTCGGCCTGGCAACTCGTCGATCCCCCGAGGACGCCGGCCCTCGCCGGAGGCGACACGCGAAAGGTCCTCGACTGGACCGAGTTCAGCGAATACTACACCAGCGAGTCGGTGCGACGTGTCGCGGTCATGCTTCGCGAGTTGTTCGGGGACGGCGTGCCGGTCTTCGACAGCTACCCCGTGGCGTTTCCCCTGCACCCGCTTGACCTGTCGGGCGCGGAGAGTTTCCTCGAGTTTCAGGGCATGGACTCGCGGCCGGGGAAATCAGATTATTACTCCTTTCGGGCCGGCGTGAAGTACGCTTCGACCATGAGCAGGCTTCCGGTTATGGTCGATTCCGCTTCGGGCGTCCCGCACCGCGCGCCCCCGCACACCCCGGACGAGGTTGAGTTCGCCACCCGGGCGGCTCTCATGCACGGCATGAAGGGCGTGAACTGCCGCGTGGCGGTCGAACCGGAGGCGTGGTACGGGGCGCCGGTGGAGAGGGACGGCGCTGTGCGGTTGCGGTACCCCGACCTGTTCACCGGGCTGCTTGGCGAGATACGGGCCTGGCGCCTCGAGGACATGTCCTGCGAGCGCCAGGTGCTGCTCCTGGCCTCGCGCGAATACGAGCGGCTCGCGAGCGCCGCCTCCATTGCAGGCCCCGTGTCCGGGCTCGTCTCCCGGTTCGCCGGGTTCTTCGAGAGTCAGGCCGATCTACTGATATCGTCGGAGGAGCTCGGGCTGGGTGAGCCCGTCGCCGCGAGGTACGCGAGGCTGCTGGCGTTCTGGTACTGGGCTCTCACCGCATCGGCAGCCCACTTCGCGATCGGGGACACCTCCGCCGGCGCTGATGTCCTTTCGCGATACGGCATGGTCATTGTGCCGACATTCGAGTTCATGGAGCGCGTCACGCAGAAAAGACTGCTTGATTATACCGAAGCTGGGGGGACCCTGGTGGTGGGGCCGCGCGCGCCGTTGATGGACGAACGCATGCAACAGTGCGATACGCTCGCTTCGCGAATGCGCGAGCCCGAAGAGGTGCTCACGGATACGGCGGTGTTCGGCGTCGATGTCGAAGAGGCGTCCATGTTCGGGCCGGGCGCCGGTTCCATGACTTACCGGTGCGATGTCGGCAGCGGGCGTCTTATCCATGTCGGTATGGTTCCCATGGCGTTGCGCTCGGTGCGGGACGCCGCTCCGTTCGTGCCCATGCTCGACACCCTGATGAGGTTGGGCGGCATAGAACCGGCCTTCGTGCCGGGGGACGGGCGCGTCGACGTGTCCGTATGGAGGGGAGAAGGCGGGACGGTCCTGTTCGTCGCGAATCCCACGCAGGACTTGATCGAGACCTCTATCGGCTACATAGGTGGCGCGGTGTTCGAAGACTCGAGGACCGGGAAGCTGTATGGCGGGAACGACTCCTTCCGCATAGAGATGAAACCCCGGACGGTTATCATGCTGGGGACGATGCGATGATAAGCAAAGACCTTGTAGTGACGGACCCGGGGCCGGACAACTGGAGCCGGCTCTACCGGTTCGCGGTTGAGCTCGCCCTGTCCGTAAGCCCGGGCACGCGGGCAGCCACCCCCGGCACGCTGCTGGTCGTCTACAGGGGCCTGAGGGTTCTCAAGGCGATAGATCTCTCGGCTCGGCGGGTTATCGAGGTCGAGTGGCCCGGCACCTCGCGCCTGGGGCTGCTTGCGCGCGGCACGGGCTATGAGCGCGTGCTTGCCCTGGAGGAGACGGCGCTCGCCCGCGTGTTCGAGCACGCGCAACGCGAGATGAAATTTTCCGACGACTTGCTCGAGCAACTGGCGTGCTTCGCGAGGGGCGTCGCCCTGGAGTGGCGCAGGACCATCTTCACCTATCCTCCCGGCCCCGCCGGGATACCCGTCATACCCACCACCGCTATCAGGGGCGCGGTGCGCTCGGTAATCGGAGATGACACCCTGCTGCTGTTGGCCCTGACCGATAAGGGAAGGTTGTGGGCCTCGGTGGTGCTGGGGTACCGTGACGGCGAATTCCGGCTCGTGAGCTCGCTGGACGCGGTCGGCCTGGATGGGTGGAACATTCGCGAGGGAGGCGTACATGCCGCCGTTGAGCTACTGGAGACGAAGTACGGGGGAAAGGTGCGCGCGGTGTTTATGGAGCGCGGCGAACTCGCCCGCATCACCGCCTCCCGGTTCCCGCCGGGAGAAGCGCTGCTCGCCCTCAACGGCGGCGACCTGAGCTTCGTGCGAGCGCCCCTGCGCTGGAAGGCCCTTCTCTTCTCCGCCGCATTGCTCATGTGGAACCGGCGAGCGAAACGGGCGACGGGCACGAACGGGGCACGGACCCGCGAGGCAAACGTGGGCGGCTTGGATGTCTCGCAGGCTTCTTCTACGCATCGAGCGCGGGTACCCCGACCGCTGAAAGCGTGGGCCCTCGCGCGCTTAACAAAACAGACCTGACCCCGAAAAGTTAAGTCAGACGAGCTCGAGGATTACCATTGAGGCGTTGTCGCCCTGGCGGGGACCGAGCTTGAGGATGCGGGTGTACCCGCCGTCTCGGTCTTCGTACCTGGGGGCGATCTCAGCGAAGAGCCTGTGTATCACGTCCCTGTCTCTTATGACTTTGAGGGCTTCGCGCCTCGCGGCTACATCGCCTTTCTTGCCGTAGGTCACCAGGCGCTCCACCAACGGCTTGGCCATCTTGGCGCGTGTCTCGGTAGTAGTTATCCGCCCGTGTATGATGACCTCGCGGGCCAGGTTCGACATCATTGCTTTCTGGTGCGACGGGCTTCCGCCCAGTCGCGGTCCTTTTTTCGGCTTAGGCATCCTTCTCACCCAACTCTTAGTCCTGCTGCTTGAGGGAAAGGCCCCTCGAGGCGATCTTCTCCTTGATGAGCTCGACGGTCTTGGCACCAAGGTTCCTGATGCCCAGCAACTCCTCTTCCGTGTGGCTTACGAGGTCCGCGAGGGTCTCTATCTTCGCCCTCTGCAGGCAGTTGTACGCGCGGACGTTCAGGTCCAGCTCGCTGATGCTCGCGTCGAGCCCCGCGGCGCTCGCGGCCTCCGTGGGCTCGAAGACCTCCGTGATGCCGGGCTCTTCGGCGAGGTCCGCGAGGAGGCTGATGTGTTCTATCAGGATTCTCGCGCCGATGCTCACCGCGTCGTCGGGGGCCATGCTGCCGTCCGTGCGGACCATCAGCGTCAGCTTGTCGAAGTCAGTGCGCTGACCCACGCGCGTGTACTCCACCTTGAAGGTTACGTTGCTCACCGGCGAGAAAATCGAGTCCACGGGGATGACCCCTATCGGGTCCCCCTCCCTCTCGTTATCCTCGGCGGAAGCGAAACCCCTGCCCTTCTCGACGGTCATTTCCATCTCGATCTTGGCCTTCTTGGTAAGGGTCAGAATGTGATGATCCGTGTTGACCATGGTCACGTTGGACGGGCACTCGATGTCGGCGGCGGTGACCGGCCCCGCCTTGGTGGCCCGCAGTCTTATCGTCGCCGACTCCTCGTCCTCCAGGTTCATCACGAGTTCCTTGATGTTCAGGAGTATCTCTATGGTGTCTTCCTTGACGCCCTCGATGGCGGAGTACTCATGGTGCACCCCGGCGATCCTGACCTGGGTAACCGCCGCCCCGGGAATCGAGGAAAGCAGAATGCGCCGCATGCTGTTCCCGAGCGTGTGCCCGAGCCCTCTCTCGAGCGGCTCGATAACGAACACGCCCTCGGCGTCGTCGAGGTCGAGCACCTTTATCTGGGGCTTCTGGATTCCTAGCAAAAGTCTTCCCTCCGTACTCTGTGGTATCTATCGCGAGTAGAGTTCTACAATGAGCTCTTCACGTATTGGCACGTCCGGGTTCATCCCCAGCGGCCGTTCGATCACCGTGGCGGACATGTTCTTCCTGTCCACCTGCAACCAGGGGACCTGCTCTCGCTGGAAGCTCCCGGCGGCGATCTTGAAGACCTCGCTCGCCCGCGATCTCGGAGCCACAGAGATGACCATCCCCTCCTTCACCAGGAAAGACGGGATGTCCACTTTCCTGCCATTGACCTGGAAATGGCCGTGGCGCACCAGTTGGCGCGCCTGCTTCCGGCTGACCGTCAGACCGGCCCGGTACACGACGTTATCGAGCCTGCTCTCGAGTATCCTCAGGAGGTTCTCGCCCGTCTTGCCCTTCTCCCGCACGGCCTTCGCGTAGTATTCACGGAACTGCTTCTCCATGACTCCGTAGACGCGCCTCGTCTTCTGCTTCTCCCGGAGCTGGATGAGGTAGTCCGTCTCCTTGACCCTTCGGCGCCCGTGTTCCCCCGGGGGGTAGTTCCGGCGCTCTACGGAGCAACGGTCGGTGTTACACCTGTCACCCTTGAGAAACAGCTTCGTCCTCTCACGGCGGCAGAGCTTGCAGACTGGTCCGGTGTATCTCGCCATGGCACACTCCAGGGCGTAAGCCCTAAACTCTCCTTTTCTTCTTAGGCCGGCACCCGTTGTGCGGCACCGGCGTAACGTCCTTGATCGATCCGACCTCCAGGCCGTTCGCCTGCAGGGTCCTTATCGCGGTCTCCCGTCCTGAGCCGGGACCTTTGACGCGCACCTCGACCTTGCGCATGCCATGCTCCGCGGCCTGCTTCGCTACGGCCTCGGCCGCCTGCTGCGCCGCGTAAGGCGTGCTCTTGCGCGAGCCCTTGAAGCCGATGGTTCCCGCGCTGGACCAGGCGATCGTGTTTCCCTCGAGGTCCGTGATATTGATTATCGTGTTGTTGAACGTCGCCTTTATGTTGGCGATGCCGTTAGGCACGTTCTTCTTGACCTTCTTGCGTCCTCTGGACCTGGCCTTTCCCGGTTTAGGCACCTGGAGCTCCTCCTTGTGTTACCTGCCCGCCGCCTGGCGCTGCTTTTTCTTTATGCCGACCTGCGGGCGAGGACCCTTGCGGGTCCGTGCATTGGTATGTGTCCTCTGGCCGCGCACGGGAAGCCCGCGGCGATGCCTCAGGCCCCTGTAGCAACCGATCTCCATCAGCCTCTTGACGTTCTGGGCCCGTTCCCTCCTCAGGTCACCCTCTATCTGGAAGCTGGCGTCCAGGAACTCACGCAGCCGCACTATCTCCTCGTCGGTGAGGTCGCGCACCTTGGTCTCCGGCGCTACGCCGGTACCCTGGCACGCCTTACGCGCGCTCGACCGGCCTATGCCGTAGATGTACGTTAGCGCTATCTGCACCTGCTTGTCCCTCGGTAGATCTATACCCGCTATTCTGGCCAAGCTCTCTCCTCCGTCTTATCTGCCCTGCCTCTGCTTGTGGCGGGGGTTCTGACAGATCACCATCACCTTGCCGTGCCTTCTGATGATCTTGCACTTGTCGCACATCTTTTTTACCGACGGCCTGACTTTCATCTCGTCCTCACATCCCGTTACCGCTACTTATGGCGGTACACGATCCTTCCCCTGGACAGGTCGTAGGGGGACAGCTCCACCGTCACCTTGTCCCCGGGCAGTATGCGGATGTAGTGCATCCTCATCTTGCCCGAGATGTGCGCGAGCACTCTGTGCCCGTTGTCCAGTTCGACCCTGAACATCGCGTTCGGCAACGGCTCAAGTACTGTGCCCTCAACCTCTATAGCTTCATCTTTCGGTGCCACTGCTGCCCTTTTTTCTTCGAATGCGCACAAAACTATATCTTACTGGAAGCTTCCCGATATTTCCAGGCTGCTTTGCCTGACTATCCTCTCGCGGTCAGCACCTCCGGGCCCTCGGCGGTTATCGCCACGGTATGCTCGAAGTGCGCCGAGCGCTTGCCGTCGCGGGTCGCGACCCTCCAACTGCTCGCCGACGCTTCGACGTCCGGGGTCCCCATGTTGACCATCGGCTCCAGCGCGAGAACCATTCCCGGCTTTAGAACCGGGCCCGTCCCCGGCGCCCCGTAGTTCGGCACCGGCGGGTCCTCGTGCATCTGCCGGCCGATCCCGTGGCCCACGAAACGCCTCACAACCGAGAACCCCGCGGCCTCGGCCACCTCCTGGATGGCAATCGATATGTCTCCCACCCTGTTGCCCGTCCTGCAGGCCTTGATTCCAGCGTCGAGGGCGTTCCTGGTGACCTGCACGAGGCTTCTCGAGTCCTCCGACGCGTTGCCGAGGACTATAGAAACCGCGCCGTCCCCGCAGTATCCGTCCATCTCGACCCCGGTATCGATACTCAGGATGTCCCCGTCTGCCAGGGGCCGGCCGTCCGGTATCCCGTGTACGACCTCTTCGTTGATCGAAGTGCACAGGGTCGCCGGAAAAGGCCCGCACTTCACGAAGTCGGGCTCGTAACCCTTGAAGGCCGGGATCGCGCCTGCGTCCCTGATCATCCGCTCCGCCATCTCGTCCAGCTCAGCCGTGGTGACCCCCACGTCCGCCCTGTCGACGACCGCGTCGAGCACTTCCCGGACGAGCCTCCCGGCCCGTCGCATCTTCCCGATCTCTTCGCGAGACTTCAGGATTATCACTTCAGCCCCCGTCACGCGCGCCGCCCACGGCCGCCTCTATCAGCGTGAAGACTGCGTCCGGCTCCAGCGACCCGTCCACGTCCACGATCTTTCCCGAGGGCCTGTAGTAATCGATCAGGGGCTCTGTCTGCCTGGCGTAGACCTCCAGCCTGTTTCTCACGGTGGTCTCGTTGTCGTCCTCTCGCTGGTAGAGCTCCCCC
>CAZAIS010000017.1:0-14682 GCA_964485255.1 uncultured Acidimicrobiales bacterium
ACCATCAGCGTCTCGATGCCCTCCAGGTCGGCCGACGCGAAGTGTCCGTCGCCGGAGAAGTACCAGGCGCAGGAACCGGCCATTATCGCGAAACCGATGACGTAGCTGGCCGGCTTCCTGTCCGGCCACCCGGTAAGCGAAAGCCCGCTCAGCCGCTTCCAGGCGATAACGACCTGCCAGAGGCCGAGGAAGAAGCAGGTGAAGAACAGGAACATGCCCCCGAGATCGCCCCTGGCGTGCAGCAGCCTGCTCACGGCTCGACGCTCCTTTTCGGCCCGGGGCGCCGTGCCGGTCTCCACGCGGCGCGAAAGCGGTCCAACCCCCGGTTGAGCCGGGCGGCGAGCGGCGCGTAGGCGGGCTCGGCCGCCCTCGCGAGGAGCGCGCCGCCGAGGGCGAGGAGCATGCCGGCGATCACGTCCCCCGGGTAGTGGATGCCGGCGGCGACCCTCGCCAGGCACATCAGGGACGCGATGGCGAGCATGACCGAGCCCTGCTTCCGGCGGTACATGAAGACGCCGAACGAAAGCGCGAAGGCCAGGGTCGCCGCGTTGGATGGAAAGGCCGAATCGGTGTTATGGTAGAAAAGCATGTGGACGGCCTGGGTGGTGAAAGGCCTCGGCCGGAAGAACAGGTTGTTAAGGCCGTAGAGTATGACCGTGGACACCAGCGTGGCGGCCATGGCGCATATGACCGCCCGGAGGGCCGTCTCCCTTCCCGAGTGCTTCCTGGCAAGCAGCAGGGTGGCGAGCACCAGGAGGGCGAGTACGGTGGGTATGATGTGGTCGTCGGCGCCGAACCGGATCATCCAGTCGACCGCCTGGTTCCCGCCGGCAAGCCCGTTCACGGCATGAAATACCGACCTGTCGAGTCTTATGAGAAACTGAAAAAAAGCGATCATGCCCCGGGCCTCCCTGTAGACGGGGCCGCCGGATACGAAACATGATAACCATAACCGAAACAGGTCGAGCTTGCATGGCGGCGCGATGAAGATAGCCATAGTATCCCCGTACTCATGGGCTTGCCCCGGGGGGGTCAACAACCACGTGGAGGGACTCGCCTCGCACCTCGCCGCGCGCGGGCATGACGTGACCGTCATCGCCCCCGACGGCGGGACCGCCGTCGAGGGCGCCGCTTTTGTGAGCGCCGGGAGATCCGTGCCCGTACCCGCCAACGGGTCGGTGGCGCGAATAGCCTTGACACCTGGCACGGGCGCCCGCCTGCGAAGGATCCTCCTTGACGGGTCGTTCGAAGTCGTGCACGTACACGAGCCCCTGGTGCCGCTGGTTTCCACTTCGGCGGTGAAAGCCGCCGGGTGCCGGGTCGTGGGAACGTTCCACACGGCCCGAGAGGGCGGCTCGATGACCTACCGGTTGGGCGCGGGCCTGCTGCGGGGCGTCGCTGCGCGGTTGGACGCTCGGATCGCCGTCTCGGAGGCGGCGCGCGCACTTGCCTCCAGGTACCTGCCGGGCGATTACGAGATCGTCCCCAACGGGGTAGACGTCTCCAGGTTCAAGGCGGCGGGGCCGTTGCCGAAGCGCCCCGGCGAATCCCCGTCGATACTGTTCGTTGGCCGCAACGAGCCCAGAAAGGGCCTTTCACTACTCCTGGAGGCGTTTCCCCTCGTCTGCTCGTCAATCGGGGGTTGCGTCCTCGATATCATCGGCTCAGGGTTCACGGCAAGGGGCGTAGAGGCGCTTCTTCCCGCGGACTTGCATGACAGGGTGCGCGTAGCGGGCTTCGTGGAAAACGACGAGCTGCCGGCGCGTTACTCCGCCGCGGACGTATTCTGCGCGCCCGCGACGGGCGGCGAGAGCTTCGGCATCGTGCTCGTCGAAGCGATGGCGTCGGGTACCCCGGTGGTGGCCTCCGATATCCCCGGATACCGCGGGGTTCTCGAGCGCGCCGGCGGCGGCCTCCTCTTCGAGAACGGCAACGCGGGCGACCTGGCCCGCGCCCTCATCGAGGTACTCGCCGACCGTGCCCTGCGGGACGACCTCGCGAAGAAAGGGCTTCAGGGCGCAGAACAGTTCTCCTGGCAACTCCTCACCCCCCTCCTCGAATCCCTCTACACTTAACTTTTCGGGGTCAGGTCTGAAAAGTTAAGTGCTCCATTAGATCAATGCGGTCCCGGGCTCAAAGCGCGAGCCACGGGCAACCGGGATGGGCGCCGGACATCCGCGCTTGTCGTATCCTGAAGGATCGATAACACGGCGTACGCCGGGACGGGTGAACGGGCGGGGCCTGTTCCCGAGCTGTCAACCGTGCGGAGGTGTGCCTCCCTGCTTTCGCGCGCCGAGTCGCTAGGCAGGAGGCGCGATCTCCAATGGTGCGCCGAAGTTGGAGAAAGAAAGCTCGACGTGGCAGTTGAAGCGTCCCAGCTCGCGTGTCTCGAGGTTGCAGGCGGTGATCCTGGCGTGCCGCACGGTTTTCTGCTGCGGGTCAATCCAGATCTCGGTGTACACTCTCGTCGATTCCGTGACGTCGACGCCGGGGAAGAGGCTCTTGATGTAATCCGGGCTTGATTCAAAAGCGACGTGGTCGCACTCGACCCCGTCAATCACTTCCTTGTTGACGAGCATCGGCCCCGAAGCTCCCGCGAACATGGCGCTCGATGTGAGGTCCGGGTTCGACGAGTCGGTGGAGACCTCCCACGCTCCCGCGTTTCTTCTCACATAGGTCTTGCCACCCGTCGTAACATACTCCAGCCCCGGGTTGTACAATGTCTGGGCATAGGCCGCCCTGAGGTCGCGGTCTTTCGATACGTCCGCGCTGACCGCGGTTGTGAAGCTTCCCGCCTTCTGCGTTTGCAGCAGGATTTCAGCCTCGACGTGGACCGATCCGGCGGCTCTCATCGCCTTCTGCGCGCTCTCGAGGAGCCCCCCGGCATCCGAAGAGAAATATCCGCCTCCAAAGAGCAGGTATGCCAGTGCGAGCAGGACAACGACACCCCCGAAGAGTGACACTACCGCTCTGGCGGTTATAAGCCCGCGCAGCTTCTCGACGGACAGGAAGGCCGGAATCGAAACAGGCGGCATGCCGCGTCTCACCTTCTGTCCGGCCGCGACAGCCTCCTGCTTGGGGATCGGCCGCCTCACGGGTGGGACGCGCCCCTGTTCCGGAAGCCCGGCCGCCCCTCCGGAAAACTCCACCCCGGATGAAGGTCCATGAGCCGCAGTCTGCATGCCCGATCTTGCGGGGTAGGCTTCACCGGGCGGAGCGCCCCGCTCACCGGGCTCCCCCGCATAGCCGCCCACTGAGGCCGGCCCTCGCGCTCCGGGCCGGGGAGAGGCCTGTTCGATGAGTCCGCCCGGCGGCTGTCCGTGTCCGGCTGGCTGTCCGCGAGACGCGCCTCCCCGCCCCGCTCCGGAAGCACCGGCCGCACCCGGGTCCAATGCGGGAGCCCTGTAATCGGATTCCTGCATGCCGAAAGAGAAGCTCGCGGACCCGAGGTCCGGAGGAAGTCCTTCAATCGCGCCTGGAGGCAACTGCACTTCTGGTGCCTGTTGCTTCTTCTTCCCCTTTCGAGCTCCCTTGACCCGTCCGGACCTCCCGCGTTTCTGAGGGACGTCCTCGGAACCCATGAGGGCATTGCTCGATGTCATTATCGAGTATGCGTCCGAGACCGCGGGCCCCCGAGGTTGACCGCCGGTCGTGGTGCCCCCCAGGCCGTACCCTCCGGCGTCCAGGCCTTTGCCCGCGAACGTGTCGTCGAGGTCCGGCGGCGGACCGATCAAGTCAGGTTTCTGTGCCCATATGGGGGGTTCGTCAAACTCGCCGTCGCCGAGCCTGGGCTTCTCGCGCTCGGGACCGCCGGGGGGCTGGCGCTGCCCCGCCCCGCTGCCACCCAGTGGATTTCCGATGGGAGCCACAGTCTCTCTTGTTCCTTCGCCGCTCATGTCGAAGCGGCATTTCATGCAGTACTCCGCCTTGTCGGGGTTCAAAAATCCGCAGCGATTACACGCTCTCAAACAGCACCTCCGGTAGCGCGGGATTTCCGGGGCGTATGAGCTCTTCGCGCCGCGCTACATCGAGAGCGCGGATCTGCCCCGGGTCCCGCGGTCAACTGCATTCTATTAAAGGCGGCGCGGGGACAACAAGGGGAAGCGCCGCTTCAGTCGTCGAAGCTGGCCGCACCACGCGTTTTATTCGCCCGCGCACGGTTGGTATACTGGCTCATGGAAGTGGCCGCGCGTAAGAGGTGTACCATGAAAAATCCCTGGGTGGAGCACGGTGATCTGGTGGAAACGGTCCGCGATCTCTGTAACGCGGTAAGGAGCGCCGTTCGCCCCCACCTGGGTGCCGTCTCCGCCCGGGAGCGCGAGGGGCGAGGCGCCTCCGGTGACACGACGTTCGGCATAGACGAGATAGCCGAAGTGGAGGTCGGCTCGTTCCTCGAGTCCAGGACCGACATTGCTTACTATACCGAGGACAGGGGCCTGGTCCTCCAGGAGGAGCCGAGGTACCTTTTCATCATCGACCCGATTGACGGCACCCGTCCGGCCGCAGCCGGCCTGGAGTCCTGCTGTGTCTCGGTCGCGGTGGCGCCGGTCAACGGCCGCGAGGCGACTTCCCTTACGATGGGTGACGTATTCCTGGGGGTTGTCACCGAGATCAAGGGCGATGCGGTTTTCACGGCCTTGAAAGGCGGCGGCGCCGTCATCGAGATAGACGGCAAACCCCGCCGGCCGGCACTCTCAACCACTGTCGGGTTGAACGAGTTATTCTGGACCGCCGGGTACAGGGGAAGGCCCGCCGAAGCGCTCACTTCGGTCATGGCGGAGTTGATAGACCTATCCTCGGTCGACGGGGGATACTTCGACCTGGGGAGCGCCACGTACTCGATTACCCGGGTGATAACGGGGCAGATGGACGCGTACGTGGACGTAGGCCAGAGGATGGTGGAGGAGGTGCCCCCGGTCCGCGAACTCTTCCTGTCCGTCGGGCATGGATGCGTTCTCAACAACTACCCTTACGACCTTGCCGCGGCGGCCCTTATCGCGTCCGAGTGCGGTGCTTGTGTCACCGACGCCGGGGGACGCCCGCTCGACGGCCGTCCGCTGGTTCCTTCCGGTGGAGGAGGGCAGCTCTCCTCGCTCGTGAGTTCAAATGCGGAGCTTCACAGGGCTTTGCTCGAGCGGTTGGACGTGGGGATCCGGAAACTAGCACGTTCCTACGGTCGGACCTGAGGGGCGTCTTGGGTACCCTGATAGGAATCTTCTTCTCTTCCCTTCTCATAGGACTCTCCGGTGCCTTGATGCCCGGACCGATGCTCTCGGTCTGTGTGACGGAGTCATATAAGAAGGGCTTCTGGGCGGGGCCGGTTATGGTCCTAGGGCACGCGATCCCCGAGCTATGCCTTGCCGTGCTGTTCTCGCTGGGGCTCAACAAGGTCCTCGACAACAAGACTCTTGTAGCGATCATAAGCATCGTCGGTGGTGTTTTTCTGGTCTGGCTCGCCTACAAGGTATTCAGCGAGGTGCGCCGGGGCATTTCCATCGACCTGACCGCGAAACGGGACGTTGGATGGGGCCCCCTGGTGGGTGGATTGTGGTCGAGCCTTTCCAACCCGGGTTGGATAGTATGGTGGGCTACGATCGGCGCCCAGTACATCGTGATGTCACTGAAGCACGGCATCCTCGGGCTGGCGTTCTTCTTCGTCGGGCACGAGATGGCCGATCTCATCTGGTACTCGTCGGTTAGTTTCCTCGTGTCGCGCGGCCGGGGAAGGATCTCGGATCGTTTCTACCATGCGCTCCTGTACGCATGCTCCCTCCTCGTCCTGGTCTTCGCCGGCATATTCATTACGACAGGCATCGTCCATCTCGCCCGCCGGTAGGCGTAACGATTGCCGGTGGGACGTTCCGGACATCCGGAAAACGTCTGCCCACTTCCGCGCGGCGGGCCGCTGTTATAAAATCGGGGCACGGTCCAATACCAAGGAGGCTCTTAATGTGGTGGCTCTGGGTTCTAATCGGCGCGGTTGTCGTGCTCATCATCGGTGGGCTCATACTGCTGTACAACAAGCTGATACGTTACCGGAACAGGGTGGATAACGCCTGGCACCAGATCGACGTACAGCTCAACCGCCGGGCCGATCTGATACCGAACCTCGTCGAGACGGTCAAGGGTTACGCGGAACACGAGAAGAGCACTTTCGAGATGGTTACGAAGGCGCGGGCGGCCCTCATGAGCGCGAACACGGTGGGCGAGAACGCCAAGGCCGAGGGAATGCTGTCAGAGGCCCTCAAGTCACTCTTCGCGGTTGCGGAGAACTATCCCGACCTCAAGGCCAATCAGAATTTCCTGGCATTGCAGGACGAGCTCGCGGGCACTGAGAACAAGATCGCCTACGCGAGGCAGTTCTACAACGACTCGCTCATGGCCTATGACATAGCCCGCCAGAAGTTCCCGGCGAACGTGCTGTACGGTCGCACGACATTCGGAGAGCAGCGCGAGTACTTCGAGCCGGAGAGCCCGGCTTACAAGGAAGTGCCGAAGGTGGAGTTCAACTAGGAATAGCAACGTCGAGATGACCTGAGGAAGGGCGGCCGCCGGGGCACGCGGGCTTGAGGCGGTCGCCGTTTGCTGGAGGCAGAGGACTTGTACGAAGAAATTTCCCGCAACAAGTGGCGCTCGGGGCTGCTGCTCAGCTTTTTCGTCATCTTCGTGATAGGCCTTGGTTTCGTAATAGGGCTCGCCTGGGGAGGGACAAGCCACCCCCAGTACGCCTACATCGGCCTGGCCATCGGTTTCGTAATATCGCTGGTCATGGGCATGGTCAGCTACTGGTCGAGCGACAAGATGGCCCTTGCCGTCTCGGGAGCGGTGCCGATAGACGACGACCCCCGCTGGATCAGGTACAGGAACGCCGTCGAAGGCCTGGCCATCGCCGCCGGGGTGCCGACGCCGCGAATGTACGTGATCAACGATCCCGCGCCGAACGCTTTCGCCACCGGGCGCAACCCTGAAAACTCGGCCATAGCCGCCACCACCGGGCTCCTGGACATGATGAACGACCAGGAGCTGCAGGGGGTGATCGCGCACGAGATGTCCCACGTGAAGAACTACGACATCTTAATACTGAGCATGACGATCGTGCTGGTCGGCACCATTATCATGATATCGGATATATTCCTGAGGACGTTCTGGTTCAGCGACAGGGACAGCGATAGCGGTGAGGCCGGCGTCATCCTGATGATTATCGGCATCGCGCTCGCGATTCTCTCCCCCATTATCGCCCAGTTGATCAAGCTCGCGATCGGCAGGAAGCGCGAGTACCTGGCCGACGCCAACGCGGCACTCCTCACCAGGTACCCGCCGGGGCTGGCGAACGCCCTGCGCAAGCTGGACGCAGACCCCAAGCAGCTCAGGACGGCCAACAAGGCCACGGCGCACCTGTTCATCGCCCAGCCCCTCAAGACCGGGAGCGGGGAAAAAGGCAGTTGCCTGAACCGCATGTTCGACACCCACCCGCCCATACAAGAACGCATCGCCCGCCTTGACGCCATGTCCGGCCAATTCCAGCCAATCCGCTAGAGGGCGTCGTTCACTTTTTACTTTTCTTGTTTACTTTTTATCCGTTAGTCCGGCGTGCACCCTGAAAAGTAAACAAGAAAAGTAAAAAGTGAACGACGCCCTGTTTTACGTCTATTGTTGAAGAAGCCGCCGGACGGTAGGCGACTCGCCAACTGGTCTGCTTTCACTTGCGGGCGCCTGATGTAAAATCTCATTGCAGGAAGCATAAGGACATTATTGACATGCCTGAAACGAACGCATCATCCCGCAGGGCGATCGCAATAGCCTTGCTTTCAACGGTGGTACTCGCGATCGCGCTGTCGTCCGCGGGATGTTCCTGGTTCGGCTCGTCCGATTCCGGTGACAAGAAGGGCAAGGCCGAGGCGGAAGCGCCCAAGCCCGTCACGTGTCCGCTCTGTGGCCTGGCGCCAGCCGACCCCATCTTCATCCAGCGCCGCCCGGTCGCGGTCAAGGTGGAAAATGACCCGGCCGCACGACCGCAGTCCGGGCTGGACCAGGCATGCGTGATCTACGAGGCGGAATGTGAAGGCGGCGTCACCAGGTTCCTCGCGGTCTACCTGGACAGGAACGTGGAGGTCGTGGGACCCATCCGTAGCGCCCGTCCATCCGACATAGACGTTGCGTTCCCTTTTAACCCGCTTTTCTGCCATTGCGGAGGGGGCGCGCCCATACTGGCCATGGTAAAAGCCTCAGGCATAGCCGACCTGGACGAGCAGCAGTGGCCGGGGGCCTACTGGAGATCGCGCGACCGCCGCGCCCCGCACAACCTGTACTCCTCCACCACGCGGCTCAGGCAGGCGGGAGACACGGTGTACCCGTACCAGGGTGAGGCCGCGGCCGCCTTCGAATTCCTCACCGACAAGCAGCAGGCGAAGATGGAGCAGGACCGCTCCAAGCAGATCCAGCGCGACCTCGCCAACCGCGCGAGCCCGGATCCCGCATACCAGCCCGCGTTCACGGTCATCAGCAACGTTCACATCCCCTACGACCCGATATGTGTCGTCGACTACAGCTACGACTCCGGCACGGGCAGGTTCCTGCGCTTCGTCCGCGGCCGCCCGCATACGGACCTTGCCACCGGGCAGCAGCTTAACGCCGATACGGTGATAATCCAGTACGTGACGTCCGCGCCGTCCGGCTACGTGGACGTCCGGGGCGCTCCTACCCCGGAAATAGGGATACTGGGAGCCGGCCGAGCCCAGGTGTTCGTCCGAGGACGGCTTATCGAGGCGAACTGGCAGAAGGCCTCCCGCACGGGCCATACCATCTTCACCGACTCGGTGGGAAAGGTGATCCCGGTCAAGCCGGGCACGACGTGGGTCGAGCTTTTCCCGGCCGAAAAAGCGGTGACCTTCAACTAGCGCGACCCGGAAAACCGGCCGCCCGGCCACACCCCTTGGCGCCTCCAGCGCCCGGGTTACTCCACCGGGTCCGACGGAACCCTCACCACCGCCGCCACCTACGAGGCCCCCCGGGGAACATCGCCGACCGCAGGTCGTGGCGCATTGCAGGTCGATACCCTATTGGATATTATGAGTTTTAAGGATCCAACGAGGGGCTAATCATGGAAAGCAGCGTGGAAAAAGGAACAGACAGGGTCAAAAGAGGGCTCGCCGAGATGCTCAAGGGTGGGGTCATCATGGACGTCACATGCGTCGAGCACGCCAGGATCGCCGAGGACGCCGGCGCGGTGGCGGTAATGGCCCTCGAGCGCGTCCCGGCCGACATCCGGGCGGCGGGCGGCGTCGCGCGAATGGCAGACCCCACTGTCATCCAGGGGATAATCGAGGCCGTCACAATCCCAGTCATGGCTAAGTGCCGTATCGGACACTTCGTCGAGGCCCAGGTGCTCGAGGCCATGGGCGTGGACTACATCGACGAGAGCGAGGTGCTTACCCCGGCCGACGAAAAGCATCACGTCGACAAGCGGAAGTTCAAGGTCCCGTTCGTATGCGGCGCCATCAATCTCGGCGAAGCGCTCCGTCGAATAGGCGAAGGGGCGGCGATGGTCCGCACCAAGGGGGAGGCCGGCACAGGCAACGTAGTCGAGGCGGTGCGCCACATGCGAACCATCTCTGAAGAGCTGTCCAGGCTCACGACCCTTCCCCACGAGTCCCTCATGAGCGCCGCCAAGGAGCTCCAGGCGCCTTACGAGCTCCTCGAGGAGGTCGCCTCCACCGGCAGGCTCCCCGTCGTCAACTTCTCGGCGGGCGGCATCGCGACCCCGGCGGACGCGGCCCTGATGATGCAGCTCGGCGCGGACGGCGTTTTCGTCGGGTCCGGGATCTTCAAGTCGGAGGACCCCGCCATCCGGGCCAGGGCCATCGTCCAGGCGACGACACACTACGAGGACGCCGAGCTTATCGCCGAGGTCTCCCGCGGTCTCGGGGAGGCGATGAAGGGCCTCGAGATCGGCGAGATCGGCAAGGAGAACCTGATTCAATTCCGTGGATGGTAAAAGCAAGAGGATCGGGGTTCTAGCCCTTCAGGGGGCGGTGCGTGAGCACCTTCAAATGATCGAGCGATGCGGGGCCCGGGGGGTAGCGATCAAACACCCTTCCGGGCTCGCTGACGTGAACGGGCTCATCATCCCCGGAGGAGAAAGCACCACGATTGGAAAACTTATTGATGAGTACGGTTTCGCGGGTCCATTGAAGCGCCTCGCGTCGGAAGGCACCCCGATATACGGCACGTGCGCGGGTATGATACTCGTCTCCGCGCGAGTGAAGGGAAGGCACGGGACAGTGCTCGGGCTTGCCGATGTCACCGTCGAGCGGAACGCCTTCGGCAGGCAGGTTGACTCGTTCGAGACGGACCTGCGCGTTACGGGCATCGAAGACGAGGACACCCCCTTCAGGGCCGTATTCATCAGGGCTCCGGTCATCGAGGAGACCGGACCGGGGGTGGTCAAGATGGCAAGCGTTGCACGGGGTGTCGTGATGGCGCGGGAAGGGAGCATCCTGCTCGGGGCCTTCCATCCCGAGTTGACGGATGATATCAGGGTGCACCGCTACTTCCTGGAGATGGTGAAGGCGCCGCGGGGCTCCAGCGCTATGGAGGTATAAGATGTCGGGACATTCCAAGTGGCACTCCATAAAGCACAAGAAAGGCAAGGAAGACGCCAAGAGGGGCCAACTGTTCAGCAAGCTCTCGCACCGCATCACGATCGCCGCGCGCGAGGGTGGAGGCAACCCGGACGCCAACGCGTCCCTGGCCCACGAGATCGAGGCCGCGCGTGGCTACAGCATGCCCATGGACAACATCAAGCGCGCCATAGCCAAGGGCACCGGCGAGCTCACCGGCGGTCAGCTCGAGCGCATGACCTTCGAGGGTTACGGTGAAGGTGGCGTTGCGATCATCGCCGACGTGCTCACCGACAACCGCAACCGCACGACTGCCGAAGTACGCAAGGTTTTTGCGCGCGCCGGGGCGCATCTCGGCGAGACCGGCTCCGTCGCATGGATCTTCGAGAAGAAGGGCGTTTTCCTTATAAAGCAGACCCCCGAGCACGACGAGGACGAGCTCCTCGGCATCGCCCTCGACGCCGGCGCCGACGACCTCAAAGGGGAGGGCGGCTACTGGGAGATTGTCTGTGACATCGAGAATTTCGCCAGGGTCAGGAACGGCCTAAAGGACGCCGGCATCGAGACCGAGAGCGCGGAGCTCACCATGATGCCGAAGAATACCATCCAGCTCGACAGGGACGGCGCGAAGAAGGTACTGCGCCTCATAGACGCGCTCGAGGACCTCGACGACGTGAACGACGTCTACGCCAACTTCGACATCCCTGACGAGGTGCTGGAGGAGGAGGCCGCGCTGTAGGCGCTGACCTTGGCGGCGCCCGCGGTTCGCCGCAGCCGGTGCGTGGCCGAGAAACATACAAGACCTGCCGCACTCTAGGATCGGGGAACTTATCGGAGCGACGCAAGAGTTCAAGGTGCTCGGGATCGACCCGGGAATAGCCAACACGGGCTACGGCCTGGTTATCGAGCGTTCCGGGAGGCTGCACGCGGGCCGCCACGGTGCGATCAGCACCCGTAGCGCGGAGGACATGTCCGACCGCCTCGACAGCCTTTACACCGGCTCCAAGAGGGTCATAGTGGAACTGGCTCCCGACGTGGTTGTGCTGGAGCAGCTCTTCTTCAACACAAATCAGAAAAGCGCCATAGCGGTCGGCCAGGCGCGTGGGGTCATCCTGCTCGCCTGCAGGCACGCCGGCGCGGCATGGGCCGAGTACACTCCGCTCCAGGTCAAGCAGGCGGTCGTGGGGAACGGAAACGCCAGCAAGGAACAGGTGCAGTACATGGTCAAGATGCTGCTCGACATGAGCGAGCCTCCGAAGTCGCTTCACGCCTGCGACGCCCTGGCGATGGCGATCTGCCACCTTCAGGCGCGGAGGTTCCGCGAGCTCACGGGGACATAGGATGATCTCTTACGTCAAGGGACGGATCGTTGACAAGAGCCCGGACCACCTGGTCGTACTGGTGGGCGGGCTTGGCTTCGAGATCAAGGCACCCGCGGGGACGATCGACAAGTCCGGCGGTGTCGGCGACGAGGTGGCACTGTATACTTACCTGCACGTGCGGCAGGACATCCTCCAGCTCTACGGCTTCGATACGCCCCGGGCGCGCGACCTCTTCATCAAGCTGATGTCGGTGTCGGGGTTCGGGTCCCAGAAGGCCTTGTCGGTACTGTCGATATTCCCGCCCGACAGGTTCGAGGCGGTGGTGCAGATGGGCGACGCGGGCGAGCTCACCGTCATTCCCGGCGTCGGCAGGAAGAGCGCCGAGCGCCTGCTGCTGGAGATGAAGGACAAGGTGGAGCCGTCCGTGGAGGACGTGGCGGGTCTGCCCTCGGAGGGCAGGTTTACGTTCCGGGAAGCCACAGAGGCGCTTGTGCAACTCGGCTACACGCGCATGGAGGCGCACGACGCGCTGAAGAAGTACCCGTTCGGGGGCGAGGAGGCCTCTGTGGAAGAGCTCCTGCAATTCGCCCTGAAGCAGATGTCCTGAGCCGGTGTCAGGCGCCGGACCCGGCGCGCGATGTAGGAGGTTGCGCCCCGCGTTGGCTTGAACGCGGCGGCCGGCCTCCCGTTAGTGAGAAAGTGATGGCTGAAGACCCAAGCAGGAGCCTGGCGGGTGAGGCGGTCTCGCCCGAGGACAAGGCGCTCGACCTGACTTTACGCCCGCGAGCGCTCGTCGATTTCATCGGCCAGGCCGCGAACAAAGAACAGCTCAGGATATTCATTGAAGCGACCCGCAACCGGGCCGACGTGCTGGACCACGTCCTGCTCTCCGGGCCTCCGGGGCTCGGGAAGACGACGCTTGCCGGCATAATCTCGAACGAGCTGGGCGTCGGCGCCCGCTCCACCAGCGGCCCTGCGCTTGAGCGGCAGGGAGACCTCGCGGCGATCCTCACCAATCTCGAGCAGGGCGAGGTCCTGTTCATCGACGAGATCCACCGCCTGCCTCGCACCGTCGAGGAGATACTCTACCCCGCTATGGAGGATTTCCAGATAGACATCATCATCGGCAAGGGCCCGGGCGCCCGGGACGTGCGCCTCCCGCTCCCCAGGTTCACCCTGATCGGAGCGACGACCCGCGTGGGCCTGATGACCGCCCCGCTGCTTACGCGCTTCGGCGTCGCCTGCCGGCTGGATTACTACCCGGTGGAGGAGATGGAGCAGATAGTAAAGCGGGCCGCCGTGATCCTGGGCATCGCCATCGAGGAGTCCGGCGCTCACGAGGTCGCCAGGCGCTCGCGGGGGACGCCGAGGGTCGCCAACCGCCTGCTGCGCAGGGTGCGCGACTACGCCGAGGTGGAGGCCGACAACGTCGTAACGGGCGAGGTGGCCGCGAGGGCGATGGCGATGCTCCAGATAGACGAAGTGGGCCTCGACGTACTCGACCAGGCCGTCCTGACCGCCATCATAGACAAGTTCTCCGGCGGACCCGTAGGGCTCAAGACGCTGGCCGCCGCCGTGGGGGAGGAGCCGGACACGCTCGAGGAAGTTTACGAACCGTACCTGATGCAGATCGGGTTCATCAAGAGGACCCCGAGGGGGCGTGTCGCCACGCCGCGCGCGCTCGCGCACCTGGGCCGCGATCCGGGAGCCGCCGGCGATTCGGGGAGCCTTTTCTGACGGACACGGCATGAGAATGGAGAAGGCAAGATGAGGATTCTCCTCCACACCTGTTGCGCCCCCTGCCTGCTGCACCCGCTCGAGCTCCTGGAGTCGCGCGGTTACGAGGTCGTGCCGTTCTTCTACAACCCCAACATCCAGCCGTTCAGCGAATACCGCCGCAGGTACCTGGCGGTCGTGGATTACTGTGAGAGCAAGGGTCTGGAGCTTCGGGTCGGACCCTACGAGATGGAGCGCCACCTCGCCGCGATCGCGCCGGATGAGGCCGCGCGCGCCGGAAGGCCGCCGGCGACCGGGAGGTGCGCGCTGTGCTTTGCGTTGCGTCTCTCCCGTACGGCCTCCGAGGCGCGCAGGCTCACAATCCCCGAGTTCACCACGACCCTGCTGGTGAGCCCGTACCAGGACCGGGACCTGATAGAACAGGCCGGCGAGTCGGCCTCCATCGAGCAGGGTGTTCATTTCGTGTTCGAGGACATGAGCTCCGGGTACCGTGCTTCCGTGACCGCCTCCAGGGAAGCGGGCATGTACAGGCAGTCTTACTGCGGCTGCGTCTACAGTGAAAAGGAACGGTACCAGAAGAGCGACCCGCCGCGCCGATGAGAACGGACGAGTTCGACTATCAACTGCCGCCGGGCTTCATCGCCCAGGAGCCGTGCCCCGAGCGGGACGGCAGCCGCCTGATGGTCGTCGACCGCGCCTCCAGGTCCCTCCGCCACCTGGTATTCAGGGAAATCACGGGCCTCCTTGAACCCGGCGACTGCCTCGTCGTGAACACGTCCAGGGTGATACCCGCCCGCCTCGAGGGAAGGAAGGAGCCGACCGGAGGCGCCGTTGAACTTCTGCTGCTCGAGAACACGGGCGGTGACACCTGGAGGGCGATGACGCGCGGCGCCGCGCTGCGTCGCGGAACAGTTGTCTCCTTCTCCGGCGGAGCCCTCGAGGCGGAAGCGCTCGCCGGTCCAGAGGAGGGCGTCGTGACCGTTGCACTCAGGGCGCCGGGGGGT
>CAZAIS010000018.1:0-6531 GCA_964485255.1 uncultured Acidimicrobiales bacterium
AGAACGTCACGTGGTTGGTGACGCTCGCGGACTGCATCTGGCCCAGGCTCCCGGCGTCGTGGAACGCCTCGTGCGAGCCGCCGAAGGCGTGGTGCCCGTTGAGCGACAGCACGTTGCAGTTGCCCTGTTCCACCGGGTCATGGGCCGCAAGGTCGCTCTGGAGCCATGCCATCTGCGTGGCCCTGACCTGCGCGTCCGCGTTTGTCGGCGTAACCCAGTAGCCGAGAATGGGCACCTGCCAGGAGCCGCGATCCGCCTGCGGGTAGTCGTACCCCCAGTAGTTGGTGAAGTGCGCCTTGTCCCCGTAGTCCCACCCGTAGTAGAGAGGGCCGAAGTAGGTGGTCCAGAGCGCCGCCCCGTCCTGGATCAGGTGGTCGGGGGCATCCGGCGTGTTCGAGGGCTGCGCACGTGGCCCGTCGGGGTCGGACTCGCTCCCGCTCTGGTACAGGTAGTACGTGTCGTGGTTGCCCGGCACCAGCACCACCGGAACCTTCAGCCTCAGGACGTGCTGGAAGGCGTAATAATACTCGCCCCTCCAGCCGCTGTCGTGACCCTCCCCGTCGGGGTAGCCGGTGAAGTCGGTCAGGCCGGTGACGTTCTTGCAGAAAGGAGGCTCGACGAAGAAAGGGACACCGAACACCGTGTCGCCGGTCATGACCACGAAGTCCGGGTTGATATTGTTGATATCCTCAATGGCCTTCCGGTTGTACTTGTAGTAGGGAAATACCCCCCCCGGCTCGTTCGGCGGCTCGAACTCCGCCGGGTTGGGTGGGCTACCGGGCACCTCGAAACCGAAAAGGTCAACTCCGGGGCCCCGGGGGTCGTTGATGTGAAAGTCGCTGATGTGGACGAAATTGAAGCTCTCCTTGTAATCGTCGATGACCTGCACCGAGTGGTACTGCACGTCGTACCCGCTGCTCGGTACCACCGTGCCCCCCTCGGTAAAGGCCATGACTTTAAGGTCGTAGAGGTCGGGGTCCACGTTACCGGGCACGGTGATGGGGACCTTCCACACCTGCTTGCCTGCCCAGGGCCCCGAGCCGTTCGGCCAGCGCTCCGACGTCACCTTTGTCCCCGATCCTATTCCCAGGGAGGGTGCCTGGGTGTTCCATGGGTCGGTCGATGAGCAGAGGCAGATATCCCAAAACAGCACGTCCGGCTGGGCGCCTCCTGCGGCCTTGCCGTTCAGGTCGACCTCGATATCGAAGGTCGACCCTTTCTTGACGAACGCCGGGTTCCCGATGGTGGGATAGATGACATGGTTGATGCGCCACGGCCAGGCGTCCGGTATTTCCCCGACGTCGCCGAAAAGCCCCCCGAGGGCTTTGGCCTTCCTGCCGGGCGAGGGAAAGGTGAAAACAAGCGCCAGTCCCGCGACGAGGATGAGGGCCCAGCACAGACCCCTGAATCCTATCAACCCTCTTGCTCTCTTCAACTTCACGTCCGGCGAGCCTCCCTGGATACTACGAACAGTGAAAATACCTGCCGGCAACAAACACCCTGCCTGAACACAATCATTCCATGCTTACCGGCGGCACGCTCTATCCTTTTCGGTTTGCCCTTCTGCTCACATAATATTGAACGTCCCAACCCTATTATAGTTGCTGCAAGAGCAGTTTTTTTTCGTAGACACGGCAGTGCCGGCGCCGCCGGGAAATCACAGTACGGGCGCCCCGCCGATGTTCGCGACTCACATGACAGGCCGGTTCCATTGTTCTAATATAATGCGTATGTGCTGCCGTCGTGTTACTCGACCTGGTACGACACCCGGGACAATCGGAGAAAAGCCATCCTTTACGATATCGCGATCATCTTCTTCGGCACATTCATAGAAGCGTTTCCCTTCCTGGTGATCGGAGTCCTGGTCTCCTCGCTCATAACCGTCTTCGTCAGCGCGGAGACCATCGCAAAGCTCTTCCCCCGCAAAGGACCATACGGCCTGCTGGCGGGCCTCCTCGCGGGGTTCGTGTTCCCGGTCTGCGAATGCGGCAACATCCCCGTCGCCAGAAGCCTGCTCGCAAAGGACGTGGGCCCCGGCCCGGTGATAACATTCCTCCTCGCGGCGCCCGTTTTCAATCCTATCGCTATCGTTGGAACGGCCGTTGCGTTCCCGGGGCGCCCCTGGATACCCTGGATGCGGGTTCTTCTCACCGCGGTGGTAGCTTTTGCGACCGGTCTCTTTTTCATGAGAAAGAGAAAAGAGGACATGTGCAGAAGTGAGTTCCTGAGGGCCTGCCGCGCTGACGATGAAAGCGCCGGTGACGACGGGGAGCGTCCCGGGAACAGGGAAAATCCGGGGGTCGGCGGCAGGGACGCCGTGCCGGGCGAAACCGGAGAGGAACCGTCGCATGGCGCGAAATCCGGGAAGACCGGCGGCCGTTTCAGGGACCGGCTGCTGGAAGCGCTCATCCTGGCGCTCGACGAGTTCTTCTACGTGGCCCGTTTCCTCGCAGCGGGCGCTCTCATCGCGGCCCTCGTGAGGACTGTGCTGCCGCAGCAATGGATACTCAACCTCGGGAAGGGACCGGTATTGTCCGTCCTGGCCATGATTGTCCTCGCCTTCGTCGTATCGATGTGCAGCAACGTGGACGCCTTCTTCGCCGCGGTGTTCACGGACACTTTCAGCTCCAGCTCAATCCTGGCCTTCCTGGTTTTCGGCCCGATGATAGATATCAAGGCGGTTTCGATGCTCTACTCCACATTCAATACGAAGGCGATTTTGATGCTGGTTTCGATAGTGTTCGGCCTGACGTTCGTGCCCTGCTTGTTGGTCAACCTGTTATGAGGTGCTGACATGAGACTGGATCGGAGCGGGTTCTACAGGCTTCTCGTCCTCGCCGAAACGGCCTGGCTGATGCTGTTCGGTTTCGTAATCTTCGCCTACGTCAGGAGCAACCAGCTCAAGCTGCTTCTCGCCCCGTGGTGGGCCTGGATAGAGGTAACTGGCGGCGCGCTGGCGGTTCTTACCGGAACCGCGGTCCTGCTTCTCGGCAGGAAACAGGAGGAGGCCTATATTAGGGATTGCCTGAAGGTAAGATCGCGCATGCACCCGGTCTACCGCGCGGTGGGCCTCGTGCTCCTCGCGGCGGTCCTCGCCATCGGTCTGCTGATACCCGGACGCACCCTTACCGCGGGGCTCACGGGGACCACCGACGTCCGAAACAACCCCCTCGTCAAGGTTGGCGGTGAGGCGTTGAAGGAGGCCAGGAAGAAGAGGCCTGGCCAGCGGAACAACAAGGACTGGCTGGTCATCTTCTCGCAGGACCCGTACCCGGAGCGGTATAAAGGTGAGATGGTAAGCCTGGCCGGGAGAGTGTGGGACAAGCCGGGGCTGAAAAAGGGGGACTTCTGCCTCGTGCGCTACCTGTTCACACACTGCGTCTCCTGCGCACAACCGATGATGGTGTACTGCAGGATGGTAGCCGGAGGAGAGGTTCCGGAGGTCAACGAATGGGTGAAAGTCGAGGGGAGAGTCGCACTGGACCGGTTCGATGGCGAGATGGAGCCGTACGTGGAGGTAATACGCTACGATGTCATCGCGACACCGGAGGACCCGTATATCTATCCCTAGTCTTTCCGCTTCGCGCTAGTTAGCGAACGGGACTCTGATTGTGGCACCCGGTAACGGGGTACTCCCGGAAAATGAAAGGAGACTCTTCCAGATGTTCGATCAAGCGAAGTTCGAGGAGGCTCTGGCCACACCCAGGCTGAAGCCGCCGATCCCTGAATACCTCGCCGGCAACCGCGGGGGATCCAGGGTCAAGGTTCTCACGGAGCCCGAGTTGAACGTGAGGACCAGGCGGTGGTTCGAGGAATACGAGAAGAAGATCGAGTACTACGCGAAGCACGGAATGGACATCGCCTGGACGCTCGAGTGGGCCAAGAAGTACTGGTGGAGCTGGCTGATGCGCGACATGTCCCTGAACGAGGAGCTCTACACGCCTGACCTCGAGTACACGGACGTATCCTCGCTCGGCAGGACCATCGTCGGACTGGACGAGTTCGTCACCTACAACTTCGCCTTCTTCGACGCGCTTCCCGACTGGCGGTACGACCCGCTGCCCGGAGAGGTCTACGTCGACTTCACCGCCGAGGGAGAGACGCGTGTCGTGGTCAGGTATACCGGCAGCGGGCACTGGAGCGGGCCGCTCCACCTCTACCCTTACGACGATAAGGCTCCAACGATCTATGGCACCGGCGTCTTCATACAGTGCCAGGGCGTCGATCGGTATTACTTCAACAAGGACGGTCTGATGTACAAGGGCGATACCTCGTACGACATCTTCGAGGCCCTGCAGACCGTCGGCATCCTGCCGAGTGACGAAAGCCGGCGGTTCAAAGCCGTCATGGGCTCGACCAGGGTGCTCGTGGCGCTGCGCAACTCCTGGCGGAAGATACCGTTCCTGAAACGCGGCAACCGCCGGTGATACGCAGGCCAAGAGGTATACAGCCTCAAGACGGACTCCGGATGAGCAAAGATAAACCGGCGCTCAAGGCCTCATAGACCTTCAAGCGGCTAAGCAGGGGGCACGCGGGCGTCCCGGATCGTCCCGGGGATCACCTGTGATCAGGGCATTTGTCGAAGAACGATCTGTCCTTGCCGGTAGTCTTTACTATCCAGTCAACCTGGGCTTTCGGGATGTAGGGAGTGCCGCAGATGCCGCAGGTTACCATTTCGAAATCCCTGCCCCATATGCGGCGCACGCCGTCCTTCTCCTTGATGGTGATGGCTCCGGTGGGGCAGGCATAGGCGCAGGCGCCGCAGCCGATACACACTTCCGAGGGCTTGCCATAGGGGGTTGCGGGCTTCTTGTCCGCGCCGCGGTCAACCATTCCTATGGCGAAAACCCCAACCACTTCCGCGCAGACGTTGGTGCACATCGCGCAGGCGATACATTTGTAGCGGTCGTTTTCGCCCTCATCCAGGCGGAAGCGGACATCGGTCAGCCCTTCATCTGCGGCCATCTCGCGTATAACTTGCGAGTCCGGCACTCGCGCCATCAGCAGTTCCAGCACGCCTTTGCGGATTCTGTGCACCAGGGGAGTGTCCGTCTTCACCTCCAGGCCCTTGCGCACCGGGTAGTTGCAGGAAGTGACCAACCTCATCCTGCCGTTCTGATGGGCCTCCACCAGGCAGACACGGCAGGAGCCGCCGCTGCTGGCCACCTCGCTGTTATAGCACAACGAAGGGATGTAGATGCCGTTCTCGTGCGCCACTTCCAGCACGCACTGGTCTTTCACTGCCTCGAAGGTCCTGCCGTCGATTATGACGTTTATCTTCTCCATGCTATGAGATCCTCACCGCATCGAAAGCGCATACATCCTTGCAAACGCCGCACTTGATGCACTTGGCCGTATCGATAACGTGGGCTTCCTTGCGCTCGCCCGTTATGCATTCCTGCGGACAGTTCTTGGCGCACAGACGGCACCCGGTGCACGCTTCCGGGTCAATCGCGTAAGTGATGAGCGCCTTACACACCCCGGCGGGGCACTTCCTGTCCCTGATGTGGGCGTCGTATTCATCGCGGAAGTACTTGATGGTTGAGAGCACCGGATTGGCGGCCGAGGTACCCAGGCCGCACAATGCCCCCCAGGTCAACAGGTCGCAAAGCTCCTCCAGAAGGGCTACGTGCCCCTCTCCACCGCGGCCCTCGGTAATGTCTGTGAGCAGGTCCAGCATGCGAGGCAGGCCGTCTCGGCAAGGGGTGCACTTTCCGCAGGACTCCTCGACCAGGAAGTTGATGAAGTACTTGGCGACGTCCACCATGCAGGTATCCTCGTCCATGACGATGATACCGCCCGAGCCCATCATCGATCCGACCTCGGTCAGGCTGTCGAAGTCAACCGGCAGGTCCGACAGGCGCTCCGGGATGCAGCCGCCCGAAGGGCCGCCGGTCTGGACCGCCTTGAACCTCTTCCCGTTCAGGATGCCGCCGCCGATGTTTTCGACCAGCTCACGTATTGAGATGCCCATGGGCACTTCCACCAGGCCTGTGTTGTTGACCTTGCCCACCAGGGAGAAAACCTTGGTGCCCTTGGAGCCTTCGGTGCCCAGGCCTGCGTACCATTGGGCGCCCTTGACGATGATCTCTGGCACGTTGGCCCAGGTCTCGACGTTGTTGAGGACCGTGGGCTTGTCGTGGAGGCCTTTTTCGACCGAGCGGATGTATTTAGCGCGCGGTTCGCCCACGTCGCCTCCCACCGAGCGCATCAGGGCCGAAGACTCGCCGCACACGAAAGCGCCTCCACCGCGGCTGATCCTTATGTCGAAGGCGAAGCCGCTGCCCAGGATGTCCTCGCCCAGCAGGCCCTTTTCGCGTGCCGCCTCGAGGGCACAGCTCAGGTTCCTGACCGCCAGAGGATACTCATCGCGCACGTAGACGTAGCCCTGGTGCGCGCCAACCGCGATGGCTCCGATGATCATGCCCTCGATAACCGTGTGCGGATCGCCTTCCATGATCGAGCGGTCCATGAACGCGCCCGGGTCGCCTTCGTCGCCGTTGCACAGCACGTAACGGACGTCGCTGTCCA
>CAZAIS010000018.1:6631-14231 GCA_964485255.1 uncultured Acidimicrobiales bacterium
GCGCCCGGGTCGCCTTCGTCGCCGTTGCACAGCACGTAACGGACGTCGCTGTCCACCGCTACGCAGGAGCGCCACTTGGTCCCGGTGGGGAAGCCTCCGCCCCCGCGCCCACGCAGGCCCGAATTCTCGATCTCGGTGATGATGTCGTCAGGTTTCATCCCCAGCGCCTTGGCCAGCCCGGCGTAGCCGCCCGCCATGAAGTAATCGTCGATGCTCGCCGGGTCTATGTCGCCTATATGCCTCAACGCGATGCGGTGCTGGTGCTTGTAGAACGGGATCTCGCTATATTCGGCTATCATCTCCGAGGAGGTCTTGTCCTTGTAGACAAGCCGCTCGACGATCTCACCGTTCCTGATCGTCTTTTCCACGATCTCGGCCACATCTTCGGGCTTGACCCTGAGGTAGAGGATACCCTGCGGCTGGATCGCCACCAGTGGTCCGTTCTCGCAGTAACCGTGGCAACCCGTGGTCTTGATGGCGATGTTCACGTCCAGCTCTAGCCCTTGCTCTTCAATGACATTGCTGAAAGCCTCGGCCACCGGCCTGGCGCCATTGGCCTGGCATCCCGTGCCAAAGCACACCAGTACGGTGGGGAGACCGTCCTTGACCTCGGCCGCGATCTCTTGCCTGTAAGCTTCCAGTTGCTCGATGGAGTTGATGGCTCCCATGTTCCTAACTCTCCGCCCGTTTATTGACGATGTCCATGATCTTCGAGGAGCGGGTCTGCCCGTGATACTCCTCGTCGATCAGGGTCAACGGCGCCATGGCGCAGGCCCCGACGCAGTTGACGCATTCCAACGTGAACTCTCCATCCGCCGTGGTGCCGTTGCGCTTGACATTCAGCTCCCGCTCCAGCGTCTCCAGGATCTGCGGCGCACCCTTGAGGTGGCAGGCCGTCCCCGTGCAAACCTTGATGGTGTGCCTGCCGCGAGGGGTGAGCGATAGGGCCTTGTAGAAGGTGCCCATGGCGTAGATCTTGCTCTCGGGGACCTCCATGACCTCGCTCAGGCGGCGTATACCGTCCTCTGGGACATAGTGGAACTCGCGCTGGAAATCCTGCAGGATGGCCAGCAGTGATTCCTCCGACCTCTCGTAACGGTCTATTATGCGGTCGAACTGAGTCACGTCCATCATGCGATCAACCCTCTTCGCTGAGCTTGACCAGCTTCTCGTATTCCGTCGTTGTGCGCTCCTGGATTAAATCGATGTCCTCAGGGCCAAGGTGCCGGAAGCGGCCCTGTCCCTGGATGTACTCCCGCACGGGCAGGATAGGATACGGCCTGTAGGTGAGGTTGTATTTCCCGGATTCGTATTCGTAGAGCGGGAATACGCAGGTGTTCACGGCCAGGCGCCCATACTTGATGGCCTCCTCCACCGGGATGCGCCATCCAGTCGGGCATACCGACAGGATATGCACATACGCCGGGCCTTCGATGGCGGCGGCCTTCCGGACTTTCTCCATGAGGTCGAAGGGAAAGCTCGGGCAGGCCGTGGCCACGTAAGGAATATTGTGGGCGATGGCGATCTTGGGCAAGTCTTTCTTCTGGGTATGCTGGCCCTTGGACACCTTGCCGGCCGGGCTGGTGGTGGTGCTGGCGCCCCAGGGAGTCTCGCTGGAGCGCTGGATGCCGGTATTCATATAGGCCTCGTTGTCATAGCACACGTAGACCATGTCGTGCCCCCGCTCCAGGGCTCCGGATAGCTGGCCCAGGCCGATATCGGCCGTGGCGCCGTCACCGCCCATGGCCACGAAGTTGATCTTCTTCGGGGGCAGCTTGCCCTTTCTCATCATGGCCTTCATGCCCGACTCGCATCCGCTCGCGACAGCCGAGGCGTTCTCGAAGGCCACGTGTATCCAGGGCACATCCCAGGCCGTCGTTGGCAGCGGCGAGGATATGATCTCCATGCAGCCCGTGGCCATCGCCACAATGGTATTGCGCCCCAGGGCTTTCATCACCAACCGAACGGCCAGCGCCTCGGCGCAGCCCTGGCAGGCGCGGTGGCCCGAGGTGAAATACTCGTCCTTTTCAACCAGTCTCGCCGAGAATACGGAGTACTTGTCCATGCCTTGCTCCTCACCCGCGCAGGCCGTAAAGCGTAAAACCGCAGACGTCGCCATCCGCGGCCTTGGCCTTTCCCTCGAGGATGATCGATTTGAAATCTTCCACGGTCACGTCCCTGCTCGCCAGCCCCGCTACGTAATCCACGATAACCGGCGCCTGCGGCCTGCAGGACAAGGCGCTCCTGAGCTCCAGGGCCACCGGACCGCCGGGTCCCCCGAAACTGATGGCACGGTCCAGCACGATCAGGGTATGCTTGCCGGCCACCGCCCTGTAGATATCTTCGAACGGGAACGGACGCCACAGCCGGATCTTGATGACCCCTACCTTCTCCCCCTGCTCCCTCAGTTCGTCCACGGCCGCCATGGCCGTCTCGCCCAGCGAACCCATGGTCACGATGCAGTATTCGGCATCGTCGGCCCTGTGAGTCTCGACCGGATGGTACCGGCGTCCGGTCAGGGCTTCCCACTCATCCCATGCTTTCATGCAGGTGGAGTAGGACTCCACCAGCGCCTGCTCGCGCGCCATCTGCACTTCCGTGTATATCTCGGGCATGCCGAAACAGCCCATGGAAACCGGGTTATCCGGGTGCAGGGGCTTTTCCATGCTGTACTCGGGTATGTAATTCTTGACCAGCTCGTCGTCCTCGAAATCGATAGGCTCGATCATGTGGGTCATTATGAAGCCGTCGATGTTCAAGGCCACCGGCAGCCGCACCGCGGGGTCCTCGGCCACGCGGAAGGCCCAGAACACGTGATCGTAGGCCTCCTGGCCGTTCTCTACGAATACATGCAGCCAGCCCCCGTCACGCACCATCATGACGTCAGTATGATCGTTCCAGATGGACAGAGGCCCGGAAAGGGATCGGTTGGCGAGGGCCATAACCACGGGCAGCCGAGACGATGACGCGATGAAGAATATCTCCGCCATCAGGGCCAGCCCCTGTGAGGCGGTGGAGGTAAAAGTGCGTGCGCCCACGGCGGCCGCGCCGCAGCAAACGCTCATGGCCGAATGCTCGCTCTCCACCGGCACGAATTCCGCGTCCAGATGCCCGTCGGCCACGATTTCGGAGAGGTGCTCCACTATATGTGTCTGCGGGGTGATGGGGTAGGCGGCAATGACGTCGCAATCCGACTGCGCCACCGCCTCCGCTACGGCCAGCGATACCTCTATTCCCTTGCGTTCCTTGGCCATATCACTCTTCCTCGATCACCATGTTTATGCATCCCACCGGGCACTCCCTGGCGCAGATGCCGCACCCCTTGCAGTACTCAAGGTCGGCCTGGAAATGCCCGTCCTCCGCCTGCTTGATGGCCGCGTCCGGACAGTACAGCCAGCAGACGCCACAGCGGATACACTGGTCCTTGTCGACCACCGGCAGAAGCGAACGCCAGGTTCCGGTCTTGTACTCCCTGGAGCTGCCGTGCTCGCTTACCGTCCCACCTATTTCCAGGTCCTGCCATTTTATTTCTTCCATCGGTCTGGCCACGTCCGCCTACTCCTTTATAACCAGTTCATTGTAGGCCCTTTCCAGAGCCTTCATGTTCTTCTCTCCCAGCTTGGGCCCGAAGCGTTCCAGCATGGGCCCACGGATATCGTCTATCCCGAACAGGCCGGTCGCCTTGATTACCGCGCCCATCATGGTGGTGTTCACGATGACCCTGCCGAGCTCCTCACGCGCGATCTTGTCGGCGTCAACGATACCGACACGGCAGGAGAAGTGGCACGAATCCATTATCTCCTCGTAGGATTTTCTGGAATTGATGATGAGTATCCCGTCAGGCTTCAGGCCCTCGACCGGATTGATCAGAGTCAAGAGCCCCGGATCGAGAACGACCACAACGTCCGGCTCGTATACCTTGGTACGGGCGAGTATCCTCTTGTCGTCGACCCTGCAGAATGCCACGACCGGAGCGCCTCTTCGCTCAGGTCCGAAACTCGGGAAGGCCTGAGCATATTTACCGATGCCGACAGCCGCTACGGCGATCAACTCGGCTGAGGTGACCGCTCCCTGCCCGCCTCTCCCGTGAATCCTCATCTCCAGCATGCAATCTCCCGTATGACAACTCTGCCTTCTGTCCTGTTCGGTTTCGCATTCCTGCCAGTTTACGCGATCTTCTTCAACTCCTTCAATACCACGAAGATCCGCGCTCACCTGCTGCGTTAATATTCTAACCGAAGTAGGCGACAGGTACTCGTGATCTTAGAGAGTCAAAAATACATACGCTATGCCGTGGTGCCGAAGGACCGACACGATATCCCGCGCGCGGATGGAGGATATGATACACATACCATGATGGAGGCGCAGGCGACACACAAATGCAATGCACTCTCAATTCGTTTATCCACCAATCGTGACAGACGCGTCAGGCTTCATTTTCGTTTCAGGCAGAGACTGTCGGGGTCCCGGCTCGCCTTGCGTACATCCTCCCGAATAACCAGTCAAGCGCTGACCCTGCCGCTCGCTTGAAAAGGCCGAGCCTCGTTGGACAGAAGTAATCGGAATCGAACCAACCTCTGTCCCTGTAATACACGTAGTCCTTGTCGGCTTCGCCCAGTGTTTTCATCACGCTCTGGCGGCCCATCCTGAAGCCGGCGAGCATGAAAAGCGAGGGCGCCCGGTCGGCGGGCTGGAAAAGTAATGCGAGAAATCGCCGGCTCTGCCGCTCGAGCTTCTTGTCGCGCTTCCTCTGTTCTTTCTCGGTCATCGGGTCGAGCGCGGTGGCACATGTCCCCTTGACGACGTCGCAGCCCAGCATCCTCCCGACCAGGCCGAAGTACTTCACTATCTTTCCGCCGCCCAGGAACCCCTGAACGACTATACTGGTGAAGACCTTCTGATGAAAACGCGGGCGATGGCCCATGAAGCCCAGTCTGTCGAGGAAGACCTTCATGAATCCCGAGACCTGAAAGGAGTAGTTCGGCGAGGCGAATACTATCCCGTCGGAGTCCGCCATCTTCTGTATCAGTTCATCCCGATCGTCCTTCAGGGGGCAGAACTCCTCACCCTTCATGAAGCACACCTTACAGCCCCTGCAAGGCTTCAGGTCATAGTCACTCAGCCGGACCATCTCGCACCGGACACCCGCGGCCTCCAGCTTCTCGAACAGTGCCCGGACGGCCGCGCAGGTGTGCTTGTTGCTTGCCGTTCCAACGAAAGCTGTCACGCTTTTCGCTACATCGATTCCCGGCATTGCCGTGTCCAATTAGAACCATCCTCCGTTCAATGGGTGTCCCTGAATAGGTGCCGTGGAAAGGGCATGACCGCCTTGACCGAATTCCCGTACGCCTTCGAATATTTTCCGATAGTCTTTCTGAGTGGTCTCGCCGAATTCAAAGACACTCGTTGTCATACTAGCATGTAGGAGCTACTTCCCAGCCTGAAGACGAGTTAAACCGGCCGGAAAATGCCACATGAAGCACTTGAGACGCTTTGGCTGTGCGTAGGCCGCGTGGTGGTGTCGGAGGCCCGACACAACGGACCCCACAAGAATGAAGGAACGATCCAACTCTGAAAGACATTCGTTGCCGTCTAATCGCAAGATACTTTGAATGTTCCTCAAGGAAATGCAATCGTCCGGTCCTCCGATATGCTTCGTCACCGATTGACCGCCAACTATCTACAAGTGTACACTTGTAGACACAAGGAGGATTGAAATGATAAAGGCCGGTGTCCGCGAAGTAAGGCAGAAGCTGAGCGAGTATCTGCGAAAGGTACAAGAGGGGGAAGAAGTTGTCATCACCCGGCGGAACGAACCCATGGCCAGGATAGTACCTTTCGCAAGGAAGCAGGCAAGATCGTTGGAAAGCCATAAAGCTCTAAGGGAGCACGCTGCTACAAGTGGCAAGCCGCTTTCTCAGATTGTTGCGGAGCAGCGCGAGGAGCGTTTCTGAAGTTGGAGTTCTTTGTCGATACCAGCGCCCTGGTCAAGCTGTATTACCCGGAGCCCGACAGTGACCAAGTCGAAAAAAAGATCCTCGGTGCCGAGCGCGTCTTCATATCCGAACTTTCCAAGGTCGAATTGGCATCCGCGTTGGCAAAGAAGACTCGAACGGGAGAGATGGACACGGAAACCTGCCGTGAGATCTGGTGCGCCTTCCAGGACGACCTCACGTCCATTCAGGTGGAAGTAATAGACCTGTTCGACGAAGACTACGAGAAGGCCGCGGAATTGATCCTCGATTTCGGTTTCGACACGACCCTCAAGACCCTTGATTCACTTCAGCTCGCGGCGGCTCTCAGGGAGCCTCAGTCGTTGTTCTTGTCATTCGACGTTGCTCTGAACCGGATCGCGGACAGAATCCGCTTGAGGCAGGCCCCCTAGCCGGCACTGGCAACAACGTCATTCTGTATCCCTCCAAGTGAAGCCCGCCCGGCCGCGGGCGCTTTCCACCATGGTGGAGAAGTCCACTTCTCCCATGTCGGGCTGTGAGGATACGGTGGTCCGATAAGCCGGGGCGAATTCGCGGGCCGGGTTCGGGCACTCGGCCACGAATAAGTCGTCTGTCTTCTTTGAACGATACAGCCGTAAACGTCCTCGCAGCCATATCAATTACCTCCTTGGAAATTTTTACTTCACCATGGATACACGTGAAAGATGATCTGGTTATTCCCGGATCCCAAAGAGTATGAGAAGACCGGTTTTGACAATGCGTACGCCGAGTGGCTGTGCCGGAGGCCCGACACAACGAACCCCCACAGAATCGAAGGGACTATCAAGCTTGGCATGGGCGAGTGTTCCCGGGAGAAATCAGCGACCCTCGCACGCTATTCATCTTGCGTTTCGATCAAGTAAGTCAGGTACTTCGGCTTCTGTATTGGGATGTTCTGAAACGTTTTCAGCTTCAGTAGATGCTTGTCTTTCGAGATAATGAGGTTAGCCTCGCCGGCAATCGAGCACTCGAGAATCCTGTTGTCCGACTCGTCCGAGACCACCGAGAGCCTCTTTCTCGGATCGCAGAGCTCTGCCAGTCGTCCCGTTGCTCGGACGAACTGCTCGATCCTGTGCTCCGGCCACGAGAACTTGTTTCTGAGCTTCCCCGCTGTCTCGGCAAGGATCGCATCCGAAGTTATCAATACTACCTCTCGGTTCAAGGCAAGTTCGAGAATCTGCCTTGGCGGCCCGTCGAAGAGAAGCGCGGAAATGTAGACATTCGAATCGAAGACGACCCTGAGCACTAGCCAGGCCCGCCGAGCATCTCTAAAAGCTCATCTTCGCCCTTGATCTGGAAACGCCTGGCTGTTTCTTCCCCGAAGGCGAACAGCTCCTGCCAATCGGACTCCGCCCGGCGCTTCTCGTAGACGTCAACCATCTCTCTGAGTAGTTCGCTCCTCGATCGGTTCTCACTCTTCGCCAGGTCTTCGATCTTACTCACGGTATCCGGTGGTAATGAGAAAGAAACAACTTTTGAGACCCTCGCCATTGCAACTCCTTCGTTGTTATTACTATGTATTACTCATATGGTACCCGTATTCTCTATCGAGGTCAAAAACAGGGAATACCCGGAGTTCTTCTTGACATATCGTACGCCGCGTGGTG
>CAZAIS010000019.1:0-13995 GCA_964485255.1 uncultured Acidimicrobiales bacterium
TCAACTTCCCCTTTTTTGATCGTAATGTTGCATTACTTATGCAGAGGGCTATAATACTTGGATTGCACATGCACCTGTCGTGCTCGAGGCCAGCAATCAACGGGTAGAGTCGGCTCTCCTGCCTACATGGAGGATCGCTTGGCCGGCAGCCCGGACGGTTTTTGTCCCCCGCCTTTTTCTGAAGACATGCGGGGCTGTCGCGGTCGCAACCGGTCAACGTTTAAAGAGATAGCGGTCAAACCACTTCTGCTCTTCTGTCATCTTCCTCCGCTGGTGAGCCAGACCGCTCATGACGTGGCCCTCGCCGGGGAATATGTAGAGTTCCACCGGGGCGTCGCTGTGCTTTTGGATGCCGCGGTAGGTTATCCAGGTCATGCACGGCGCGACGTTAACGTCGCTTTCGGGCTGGAACATTATCACCGGCGTCTCCACCCTGGCCGCCTCGTAGAACGGGGCTTGGGAAGGCTGCTTGTATACATTAGGGTCCTCGACCGGGTCGGCGCCGAACAGTTCGGGAGCCAGCAGATCTCCGAACATCGACTGGCCCCACTCCGAGACCCATTCCGCCCCGCCTGCGCCGCAGGAGGCCGCCTTGAACCTCTGGTCGGTTGCGATAAGCGAGTTGGAAATTATCGAGCCGCAGGACCAGCCCATCGTACCGAGCTTCTGCTCGTCCACGAGGCCAAGCCCCACCAGCCAGCCGATCCCTTTCTCTATGTCCTCGTTGACCACGCCGTAGAAGGCCCCGTCCAGTATCGCTTTCGCGAATGCGGTGCCGTATCCCGTGCTGCCGTGGTAGTTCGGGGCGAGGACGAACGCCTGCTTCTGTGACAGGATGTGATACGGGTCTATCCACTGGTAGGTCTGCCAGCGGTCCTTGTCGCACTCGAACGGCCCCCCGTGGATGACCATTACCAGCGGGTACTTCTTCCCCGGCTGGTACCCCGACGGGTAGAATAGCAGCCCCTCCACGGCATCGCCTAGTGCTCCTTCCCACTGTACGGTCTCCGAGCGGGTGAAGCTCTTCGAGTCGAAGCCTGGATTAAGTGAGGTGATCTGCCTCGGCCGACCAATAGTCGTACCGCTGAGACCGGCTGAATACAACTGCGGGGGCTTACTCGCTTCCGAGTGATCGTAGCAAAGTGTCTTGCCGTCCCCGGAGACGCCAACAACGAAGATGTTACCCTGATCCTCTCCCTCGAGTGCCTCCATATCCCAGCCGTTCCCGGTATCGGTGAACCTGGTCAGGACGGGGTTGCACCCGTCTGCCATGAAGGCGAGGAACCCGTCCTGCAGGGTATGCAAAGGTCCGCCCGGCAGGCCGAACGGGAACATCAGCTCGAGCCCGTTCCCCCAGTCGACGCCTACCAGGCCCTCTTTCCCTGACTCGATCACTCTAGTCCTGACCGTGGCTCTGTACACGAACAGGCTTTCCTCTCCTACCTCCATGTCTACCGCGTAGAGCGTCTTCGAATCGGGTGACCAGGCCGTGCCGCCGTTCCTCACGATACTTGCGAAGACTTCGACCTGTCTGCCGGTCTCGAGATCCATCAGGTGGTTGGTGAAAGGTATATCCCCGGAATAGGTCTGAGCCATCTCCTCCATTACACTCTTCGTTCTGACGAAGAACGCCTGCCGTCCGTCGGGAGATACGTCGAGATGCAGCATGCGGTCCTGGTTGTCGGTGATCTGCCTGGGCCCGCCGCCCGCCAGGCTCTGCTCGAAGAGGCGGACCGGGTTTTCACTGAAGTCGGTCACGCGTACGGTTCTGTCACCGGGAACGGCCCCGGAGCGGTCCTTTCCCTCTACTTCGGCGTTGTACAGGATCGCGCCAGGGCCTTTCCAGTCGAAACCTTCGACGCCGGTGGGCGCTTCCGTTAGTGGCCTGGCCCCTTCAACTTCGGGTCCCGCCAGCCATACCTGCACTGCACCTCCTCCGCCGTCAGGGAGCGGTGCGTCCGTAATGAAACCGAACGCGCTCCCGTCCGGCGCCCATTTGAGCAGGCCGACCTGAGCGGACTCGAAGTACGTCAACTGCTCTGTGGCACCGCTGTCAGTGGAGGTGAGGAAGACGTTGCACGCTCTGGTCTTCATGCCGGGAGTTGCGAATTCCTTTATCCAGGCGACATGCCTGCCGTCCGGGGACAGGGCCATGTCGGTGGCGTATTCACCGTAGAGGACATCGTTGTAGGTCATCTTCTCGCCCACGGGAATCTCGGGAACAGGCTTCATCGATGGTTCCTTCACCGAGACCTTCTTGCCCCCGCAACTACAGGCGATAGGTGTCAGGGCAGCGAGCAGCAAGGTGATTGACAGGCAAGTAATGAAGAGGTGACTACTCTTATTATTCATGTACAACAGCCCCCTGATGGCAGGTTAAACGCTTCAAACGGCATTCACCCATATCACCGCTCCATTAAGCTATTCTAGCACGAGGCAGGCATTCTCCTTTCACTGCTCGCCAGGCATTCTGGGATGATGTACGGTGCCGAACGCGGCTCAGGCCATGCCGCTGATCCTCTGTTTTGTTCCCTCTGTGATGCCGCGATCGCTTTGACCTGAACGGCCATCACTCTCCAAGATGGGGGTTGTGCACAAACCTTGACCCCTGCCAGGAAAGGAGAGTGAAATGGCCAAGAACAAGTGTACCTCCCCAGGGAGGTAGCCGCGGCAGTCGACTACCTGGCCGGACACCTGCCGGTCGTAGTAATTACTGGAATGAGACAGGTCGGCAAATCGACAATGCTGGTGAATGACCCGCTTTTCAAGGATCGCGAGTACGTGAGCCTGGATGCGACACCGCCAGGGCCGCGGCGAGCGTAAACGCCGAGGGGCTGCTTGCGTCGAATGAGAGAGTGACGATCGATAAGGCCCGGATCCGAAGGCACCCCTCGCCCGGAACCGGGTTCTCACCCGTCCGCACGCGCCACGGGAGCTCGCCCCGCGGGAGGAGTCAGGGGCGGCGGGAGGCCTCGAGCATCCATTTGAGGTTGCGGACGTTCATGGCGGGGTGGGTGTGCGCGGGCGAGACGATGAAGCCGCCGCCGCGAGCGTCGCGGACCGCGGCGCGGGTCTCGGCTTCCACCTCCTCGCGGGTTCCGTCCACAAGCGTGCGGGTGATGTCGATGTTGCCGATCAGGCAGAGCCTGTCGCCGACCTTCTCCCGGGCGGCGGCGATTGTGTTGCCCGCGGACGGCTCGAGCGCGTGCGCCCCGTCGAATCCCCAATCGATGAACTTTTCCAGCAGGTCAGTCGTGTTCCCGCAGCAGTGGATCGCGATCCTTGCACCGTGCCTGTGCGCGGTCGCGGTAATCTGCCTGTAGCCGTCCCCGAAAAAATCCTCGAGCGTATCGGGGGAGAGCATCGGCCCGGACTTGTAGGCTAGGTCCTCGCCCAGCGTCAGGACGCGCGCCCCCGCGTCGCAGAACGCGTCCACGCACGCCACCGCGAGAGCGGTGTAGTAACCGACGGCCTCGCGCACGAAGGCGGGGTCCCGGCGCATCAGGGTAACGAACCTCGCGAAGCCCATGGGCTGCCAGCAGTTCTCCCATAGGCCGGGCGCGATGAACGGCACGAAAGCGATTCTTTTCCTCCATATCGCCTTCAGCAGCCGGTACATGCCGGCCCCGGTGGAAGCGTACTTCGCGATTCCAGGGTGGGGCCACGCCCTCCACTCCTCCGGGCCGCCGATGAGGCCGTCACGGTACATGAAGTAGGCGTTCCCGAAGCCGTCGTCGACTATGTCGTCCAGCCTGCCGAAGACGTCCCGCAGGTGCGCGTGGTCCTTGAGCCCCATGCGCCAGTAGCCGAACCAGATGGCGTCGAAGCCGATCCTGTAGTTGGCGAGGGCGCACTGGTTGTAGAAGAAGAACATCGCGGGATCGAAGAAGCGGTTGATGGCGGCCGCGTGGCGGTCCACGAACCTCGAGCCCCACGGGCTTGCGAGGAAACCGAGGACGCCGAAAGGCTCCAGCCCGAGCGCCTGGTTGGTGATGTTCGGGTCGAGCGACATCGATATGGAAGGCGTCCGGTCGGGCTTGCCGCCGCCGAGCGCGATGAAGAGCCTTTCCTCGTTGTCCATTCGTCCGCCTCTTTTCTCGATGCATCAGGCCGGCAAGCTGAATTCTAACTCAATGCGCCGCGCGGGCCATAGCGGAAGGCCGTATCGAGCCGATGCAGGCGTCAAACATTGTGCCTGGTCCTGCGTCGAGGTGACGGCTCATGACCGGCCACGGGTCTGCCCGTGTAGCATTACAGGCCGCTGTCCGGCCCGGAATCGCAGCCTCGCTCAGCGTGTGCCGTGTTATCATGATAAATGCGGACGCGGCAAAAACGGGGGCATCATGCATACCGTTCTGATAGTGGACGACGATCCCGTAATACTGAAGATGCTCTCGACCACGCTTTCGGTGAACGACTACGAGGTGTACACCGCCCGCGACGGCAGGGAGGGTCTCGAGGCCGCCTCCAGGGAGTCCCCAGAGATAATCCTCCTGGACCTGATGATGCCGGTAATGGACGGGTTCGCGATGCTGGAGGAACTGCGCAAGACGTCGGACATCCCCGTCATCGTCATATCCGCGTACGGCAGCCCGGAGCGTGTGGAGAGGGCAAGGAAGCTGGGCATCGAGTGTTTCCTGAACAAGCCCTTCAACAACCGGGACGTCATCGAACTGCTCGAGGTAATCTTCAACACCGCCTGAGCGTGGCGCGCCGGTGGCATGAGCGCCGCACGCGCGGCCCGCGAAGGCCCGGGCCTATTCCGAGCGGAGCCTCTCGAGGTTCTGCCTGCCGCTATGTTGGTAGGCGGGGCAGGCTCTGAGGGTGGCGCAGCCGTAGTCATCGCAATCGGCGCAGGTGCCGACGCCGCGCTTCGAGGCGCAGGCCCGTACGGCGCAGGTCTCGCAGTAGCCGCATATCCTGTCGGTACCCGACACGCACCCGTCGCAGGGTATGCTTTCGACCGGGACCTCGATTCCGAATCGCCTGCTCCAGTCCGCGGAGACCTCCTCGAGCATCGCCCTGTCCCCCTTGCGGGTCGCGATGTAAGCGGGACACTCGCCACACTCCAGCCCGCAATAGGAAGTCAGATCGCTCATGGCTCCTCCCGGTTTTTCAAGCGCTCTCCCGCTCCGGTTCGCTTCCTCCATTATTACCCAGGCGATGGGGCGTGTGCACGCGGGGTGATGGGGTGTGCATAGCAGGCGGCAAGGTGTTTACACGTAGGAAGGCGGTGTGTGAAACACCTATGACGATGGGGCGTGTGCACGCGCGAAGATGGGGTGTGCAAAGGGCAGGCGGCGGGGTGTGTACACGCAGGAAAGTCGGGGTCGTACGCGGCAGGCGGCAGAAGGTGTAGACGCAGGAAGGCGGGGGTTGTACGCGGCAGGCGGCGGGGTGTGCACAGGGGGGAAGTTCGGGGTGGTGTGGAGCCGGGCGGTTCTCGCATACGCAGGAGCCCGCAGGCCGGAGGCGGCCCCGGGTGGCCCGGCGCGCGCGGCCGCCGTCCGGCGGACCTCGGGGACGGCGGTGAAATCCGGGGAAGATCGCGGCGCGGGCAGGAGAGGGGACCCGCCCGGCGTACTGTAGATGTCGGGTAGAGAGATGCTTGAAGGCGCAGACGGAGGACAAGTGGTATCTCGTCCTGACAACGCGGCCGGAGAAGGCGGTTACCGGCCTAACATCCTGGTCGTAGACGACGAGTCGGCCACGGTCAAGGTCCTCAAGGCTTTCCTGGAACGCAGCTTCAACGCCCGCATCACCGAGGCTGAAGGGATCGCCACCGCGCGGGGCGCGATGTCCTCATCGGAGTTCGACCTGGTAACCCTGGACTACGAGCTGGAGGACGGGGACGGCCTGTCCTTTCTCGAGGAGGTTAACGCGGCGGGCGATCCACCGCCGGTGGTGATGGTAACCGGCCGCGGCGACGAGAACGCCGCGAGCGAGGCCTTCAGGCTGGGCGCTGCGGGGTACGTGGTCAAGGACAAAAGGCTCTCCTCGATGCTGCCGGCGGCGGCCGGCCGGGCGCTGGACCTGGCCCGCGCCCGGCGGGAACTGCGAGAGAGCGAGGCCAGGTTTCGAAGCATCGTGGAGTCCGCGAAAGACGCGGTCCTCATCCTCAACCCGGAGGGAAAGATAACCTACTGGAACCCTGCCGCCGAGGTGATCTTCGGCTATTCGCGCGAGGAAGCGGTCGGCCGCGACGTGATCGACCTCATGGTGCCCTGGGAGTACGCCGACAACTATCGCCGTATGGCCTCCGCCTTCTTCTCAACGGGAACCCCGGCCCCGCGCCCGGAGGACTCAGAGTTCATCGTGGAGCGCAAGGACGGGACGTGGATCCCGGTTGAGATATCGTCAGCGGAGCTCCGTTACGAGGGCAGGCTGTCAGCGGCCGTGACCGTGCGGGACATATCCGAGCGCAAGAAGGCCGAGCGGGCCATGGCCGAGAGCGAGAGGAGCGCCAGGCGGAAGCTCGAGTCCATCCTGGAACCCGAGGGTGACGTCGGCGCGTTTACGCTCGACGACCTGATCGACAGCGGGGAGATACAGTCCCTGATGGACGACTTCTACAAGGTCACCAACATCGGCGTCGCGGTCGTAGATCTCACCGGCGATATCCTTGTCGCCACCGGGTGGCAGGACATCTGCACGCGATTTCACAGGATCAACCCCGTCACCAACGCCTTCTGCGTGGAGAGCGACCTGGAGCTCTCGGAGGGCGTCGAGCCCGGAACGTTCAAGATCTATAAGTGCAAGAACAACATGTGGGACATGGCGACGCCCATAATGGTGGGAGGGAAGAGGATGGGCAACCTGTTCCTGGGGCAGTTCTTCTTCTCGGACGAGGAGGTGGATCGCGACCTGTTCCGGGAACAGGCCCGGCGCTACGGGTTTGACGAGACTGAGTATATGGCCGCGCTTGACAGGGTGCCCCGATGGACCCGCGAGACCGTGAACGACGTCATGAGCTTCTATACCAAGCTTACGGTGCTTGTGTCTTCACTCGGCCACGGCAAGGTGGAGCTCGCGAGGTCGCTCGCGCGGACGGAGAATATCCTGGCGCAACTGAGGGCCGCCAACTCGAAGCTCGAGGAGTACGCGAGCACCGTATCCCACGACCTCAAGGGGCCGCTCGCCTCGGTATCCGGCGCCATCGACATGGCGATCGCGGAAGTCGGGCGCAAAGACGCCGACAGGCAGATAGAGATCCTGGAGATAGCCTCGGGGAGCCTGGAGCGCGCCTACTTCCTTATAGATTCGCTGCTGACCACGGCCGAGGACACCGGGGAGTCGCCGTCGCCGGGGAGCCAGGACGTGGGGGTCATCGTGCGGTCGGTGATCGCCGAGCAGCAGGACCTGATACAGAAGAAAGGCGCCTCGGTGGACGTATCCGGGGACCTGGGAAGCGTGAAGGCGGACCCGACCTGCCTTTACCAGGTCTTCTCGAACCTGCTGTCCAACGCGGTTCGACACAACACCGCGCCCGACCCGCGAGTGGAGGTGCGGCGTCTTCCCGACGAGAGTGAGGGAGTCCACCGGTTTCTGGTAAGGGACAACGGCAATGGGATCTCCTCCGAGGACCTCGCCGATTTGTTTCAGCCGTTCCGCAGGCACGGAGCCTCAGGCGGGACCGGCATCGGCCTCGCCATCGTCGAGAGGAACGTGAACGCCTGCGGCGGGCGCATCCAGGCCTACAACGACGGCGGCGCCTGCTTCGAGTTCACCCTGGTCGACCGCGCTTAACTTCCGGGGGTCAAGTCTAGAAAGTTAAGTCGCCGGCCCGCAACCCGATTGTCCTCATGCGACTTAACTTTCTAGACTTGACCCCCGGAAGTTAAGCTGTACAGTTGGGGGGCATTCTGAAAGACTGCGGGGGTGGCGGCAGCGTGAAAGGAGAACGGTTTTGGGCAAGGTAATAGGCGATATCCTTCCGCTCGCGATCGGAATTGGGATAAGCCCGATTCCGATAGTCGCGGTCATCCTGATGCTGGGGACCCGGCGCGGGCGCGTGAACGGACCGATCTTCCTGCTGGGCTGGGTCCTGGGCATCGCGATAAGCGGAACGGTGGTGCTGCTGATCGCGGGCGCGGCCGGCATCAGCGACGGCGGAGGGACGACCACGGCGACCTACTGGATCAAGCTGGCGCTGGGCGTCCTGTTGCTGCTGGGGGGATTGCGCCGCATTATCAAGCGGCCGGCGGCGGGAGAGGAGCCGGAGACGCCCAAGTGGATGTCGTCTCTTGACCGGTTCTCGTGGATCAAGGCGCTTGGCGCCGCCGGCCTCCTCGGCGGAGTCAACCCCAAGAACCTCGCGCTCATCGTAGCCGCCGCGGCCGCGATTTCGCAGTCGGGCGTTTCCGCGGGAGCGGAGGCGGGCTCGCTGGCGGTCCTCGTGGCCATAGCCAGCATCGGCGTGCTCATCCCCGTGGTGGTCTACTTCGCGATGGGCGAGCGGGCGGTCAAGATCCTTGACTCGTGGAAGAGCTGGCTCGTTCTGCACAACTCGGCGGTCATGGCCGTGCTGTTCCTGGTGTTCGGGTTCACGCTCATCGGCAAGGCCGTCATGGGCCTTACCTGAAAATACGCCGTTTCCGGGCCATCAGGCCTCCGAGAGGACGGCTGCCGCGGCGTCCTCCCCGCTCCTCAAGGCTCCCTCGACGCAGGAGACCAGGTACATGTAGGAGCCGGCGAGATGGAGCCCTTTCACGTCGCCCATGTTGTTCCGTTTCAGGCAGTACATCGCCGGGAACTGCCCCGGCGACTCAAGGCATATGGCCTCCGGCCAGCGGACGACGTCGGCCACCAGCGGCCTGGAGGCGATGCGGCCGCCCAGGCGCCTCACCTCTTCTATCACTTTTGCTACGATCTCTTCGTCCCCGAGCGACTCGAGCTCGCGCCCCCGCCTGCCGTATGTGACGCAGTGCGAAAGGCCCGTGCCGGGGGGCGCGAAACGGGGCGACTTCTCACTGCAGTCGTTCAGGCCGGGCAGGAAGCTCTCCGCCGGGGCCGGGACCGATACGGCATAGAGGCCCGCGGGCAGCACGCGCTCCTCGAGCGCGAGCATGACGTGGACGGTCGAGCTGTACCTGATCGTCTCCAGGGGCTTGCGGATCGTGTCCGGCAGGGCGGGCATCAGCCGGCGGGCGGTCGAGGCCGTGGTAGCGCATATGACGTGGTCAGCGTCCATGAAGCCGTCGCCGGTTTCAACGCCCTTCACGGCGCCGTTCTCGATGACGACCTCCTTTACCGGGGTGGAGAGCCTGATCGACCCGGCGCACTTCCGGTACATGGCCTCGGGAAGCGAGCCGATGCCGCGCTCCAGCAGCAGGAGACCCTCGTACAGCCCCATCAGGCCGATGAGGTGGGGTATCGAGACCTCGTCGGCCTCCCCGAGCGTGAGGGAGGAGACCATGGGGCCCATGGCCCAGTCCAGGGCTTCGCGTCCCCCGTGCTTCAGGGTGAAATCCGCGACGCTGGTGTCGCCCAGGTCTATCAGGCACTCCGGGTTCATCGCGGATATGTCCACGTTGATGTAGCGCTTCAGCATCCGGTAGGCCACCTTCGCCATCTGCGGGTATACTTTGAACGGGAAGCCCCGGAACCGGAGAAGGTCGCCGATCCCGCGCAGCATTCCACGGATCCCGGGCGGCGGCAGCGGGTACGTCCTGCCGTCCCTCCAGAAGGCGACCCGAAGCTCGAATGGGATCACCTCGCCCGCGATGCCCATCTCCCGGCAGAGCCTGAGCTGCGTCGAGCATACCCTGGCCATGAACTGGGCGCCCGTGTCGAAGGTGAACCCGTCCTTGTAGTAGCAACGAGCCCGCCCGCCCGCGGCGCCCGATGCCTCGAACGTCGTCACGTCGGCCCCCGCCTCGCGGAGCGCGTTCGTCGCGGCCAGCCCCGCCGCGCCCGCGCCAATAACGGCTACTTTCATATCGAACCTCGCCTCCCGGTTGGAGTGCCGGCAACGCGCCCGGGGCGCCTTGCCGCCGGATGGACCGCCCGGCGTCACGATTATACATACGCGGGTCCGCCTGCGCCCGCCGTCCGGGTTGCCCCACACGCGCGGCGTATAGTCTATGATTCTCTTGTCCCGGCCGGCGGAAGAGAGGGTTGCTGAAATGTCCAGGCAGGCTACGAAGAAGAAGAGAGACAAAAAAAGGGCGCTCAAGCGGAAGCACGAGCACCAGACCGAGCACATGCAGGCCGAGGCGGCGAAGCACCGGAGGACGAAGCGGGAGGAGATCGTGGTCCTAATCGTCATCGTCGCCCTGCTCCCGTTCCTGCTCACCGGCTTCTTTCTCTGGCCTTCAGACGCCGGGAACAAGGCGAACACCGGCCTGGAGGACGGGAGCTACGTGGCGACCTGCGCCGGCGCGAGGGCCGCGTCGGGCGCGGATGCCGCGGCGGTCGCCCTGGAGGTGGAAGGAACGACCTACATCGTCAACGCGAGCGACCTCTCCGGGCGGGCCGCCCGGGACCCCGAAGCGCTGTTCGACCTGAAGCCCGGCGACAAGATCACCATAACCGTCAAGGACGGCTACATAACCGAGGTGGAGTAAGGGCCGGCATCTCCAGGACGGCGGGCCTACCCGGGAATGGTGTTTTCAGGGGGAGCGGGCGCGGCACGTGAACCCCGCTCCCGCCAGGCCGCGCACGGGAGCGGCTGACCTTCACGAGCTCAGAAGCTCTGTTCGAATTTGCGGTTGATCTGTTTCTCGACGTCGTCCAGGGCTTCCTGGAGGTCGGTGTCGTCCGGGTCGACCTCCCCTGAAATGTCCTTGATCCTCTCGAGGGTCTCCTTCGCCTCCTCGGCCTCCTCGCTGGAGCGCGCGCTCTGGATGGAGCGGGTCAGGTCGGAGGTGGCCGACCTGGCAAGCGGAGCGTACCATTCCTCCATGTCCTTGGACCTGGCGTACTCGAGCTCATCGAGCCTGGCCCTGGCGTTGGCGCGGTCCACCGTGGCCCTGTCGCCGGCCCCGAAAGCGAGCGCGGACCTGGTGCGCTGGAGCATTCGCTTGACCGGGTAGAGGAGGTCACCCGGCATGGCGTCCAGTGAGAGGCCGCCACACACCGCGAGCGCGGCCACAACGCAGACGGCGACCGCGCCGACGAGGAAACCCCGGCTCCGGTAGACAGGCTTCTTCACCGCCGCGGCCCGCGGGGCCTTCGCCCCCGCCCCCGCGCCCGATTCCGCGTCCACCGCGTCAACGTCCACCCCGACGCTCTCCAGCACGGAGCGCCTGAGTTCCTCGGCGCGCTTCGCGCGAGGCAGTCCCCTGCCCGCGCGTGGCAGCATCCGCTCGAGCTTTCTCTTACCCGGCATCGGTGGACTCCAATCCTCCGGGGCCGGTGCCCGCGGCCCCGCCCGTTCCGCCCGCGTCTTTCGGTCCGCCGGCCCCGCACGGGCCTTTCGGCCCCCCGGCCCCGCCGGCGACGGCCCGCCCGGCCTCACCGAGCGTCCTCTTCAGCGAGAGTATCGCCCGGTGCTGAACGCCCCGTACCGCCCCCGGCTTCTTTCCCATTATCAGTGCGACTTCCTTCGACCTGTATCCCTCGACGTATCGCAGTATTATCACCTCGCGCTGCTCGGACGGCAGCCGCGAAACCGCCTCGTAGAGCTCCTGGTGGGAAAGCCCCGCCAGGACGCTCTCCTCGGTCCGGTCGCCCGAGCGGAGCTGCCCCGCGTCGTCAAAGCGGACCTCCCTCGAGCGCCCCTGCTCCGCGAAGTACCTCGCCACGAGGTTCCTGGCTATCCCGTACAGCCAGGCCCCGAGCATTCCCCCGCGGTCGTCGAAGCTGTCGATCTTTTCGAGGGCCGTTTTTATCACGTCGGCGGCGATGTCCTCGGCCCTATCGATGTCTCCCGTCTGGTAGTAAGCGTAGCGCCTCAACCTCTCGAAGAAATGATCGAAGATCTGCGCGAAGGCCAGCGGCTCGTGCCGCTTCGCCCTGGCGCCGAGGTCCTCGAGATCGATTCTGTCGCGGTCCGCCATTCCGCCGCCCGTACGTATGCTCGCCGATATATCCGTGAACTTCCCACTATGTTATGCAATTTCCGGCCTCGTGGCACACGGCCGTGGCCGGCGACCCTGGATACCCGAGGGGTGTGACCGGTTTTTTTCGTAACAAAAACGCGATTTGGACGATACAGGTGCAAACGATGGCCCGTCCGGCAGCGGACGGGACGCCCGCGCCGCCGGGCGCGGTCGCAGGATGAGCACGAAGGGGGTGCCTGGAATGAAAGGTCGAGGACTCGATGGATTGAAAGCCGGGAGGGGAAGGTACAGGTGCGCCCTTGCCGTGATCCTGGCGATCGCGATGCTCGCGGTCCTGTTGCCCGCCGCGACGCGGGCGGCCGCGGCGACGGGCGACCTCCGGGAGTTCCTCTCCCGTCCCGGGGCCGCGCGGGGCGACGGCGTCCACCGCCTGGGCTTCAAGCTCTCCCCCGAGCGCGACTACCCCAGCACCCCGACGGCCCCGGCCTTGAGGTCGGGAGCGCCGCTCGGGGCTTCGGCCGACCTCTCGGGCCAGATACCCCCGGTGGGAGACCAGGGGAACCAGGGGTCCTGCGTGGCCTGGGCCACCAGCTACTACTACAAGAGCTGGTCGGAGGGCCGGGAGCACACCTCCTGGGACCTCGCGGACACCACGCACCGGTTCAGCCCCTCCTTCGTCTACAACCAGATCAACGGGGGAGTAGACAACGGCGCCTACTTCACCGACGCCTTCAACCTGCTCCAGAACACCGGCGACGTCGATATCGCCGAGTTCCCCTACAACCAGAACAACTACACCGCCCAGCCGAGCTCCATGCAGCGCCAGGCGGCCAGGCAGTACCGCATCCCCTCTGGCTGGACGTCCTTCTGGAACAGGAGCACCTACGGGCCTTACAGCCCGGCCAACGACATCACCAACGCCAAGGCCTGGCTGGCGAGCGGCAGCCTGCTGGTTATGGGCATACCCATCTACGGCGACTGGCCCGATTACGGCTACAACCCGGTCAAGTCCTACTACGTCTACAACGGCTACGCCTCGATAGAGGGGGGCCACGGCGTGGCCATCGTGGGTTACGACGACAACGCCAACCCCTCGGGCTCGGACGCCGACCACAGGGGCGGGTTCAAGATGGTGAACTCCTGGGGCCCGAGCTGGAACGGCAACGGCTACGTCTGGCTCTCCTACGACTTCGTGAAGCGCTACGTCTGGGAGGCCTGGAAGATGGGCAACATCTCCCCGGACACCCCCTCGGCCACCTCGCTTTCCCGCACCAGCGGGAGCGCCGGGGACCAGGTGACGATAACCGGCAACAACTTCGGGGGCCTGCGCAGGAGCGCGAGGGTCACCTTCAACGGGACCGGGGCGGCAAGCTCCTCCTGGACCAACGAGAGCGTGACGGTGAGCGTCCCGGCCGGGGCCACCAGCGGGCCGGTGGCGGTCTGCGACTGGGAGGGGACTCAGAGCAACACCGTGCAGTTCACCGTGGACGGGGGAGGCCCCGCCGGCCCGGCCGTGACCTCGGTGAGCCCGGGCGAGGCCCCAAACACCGGGACCGTGTCCCTCACCGTGAACGGGACCGGGTTCGCCTCCGGGTGCGCGTTAAGGCTCACCGGCGCGTCCGGGCCCGCCATCCAGGCCACGGGGGTGTCCTTCGTGAGCTCCACCAGGATAACCGGGAGCCTCGACCTGGAGGGCGCGGCCCCCGGAGCCCGGGACGTGGTGGTCACCAACCCCGACTCCACCTCGGGTACCCTTTCCGGGGGGTTCACCGTGACCGGGGGGGACGACCCGGGCGGGGACACCTACGAGCCCAACGACACCTTCGAGGAGGCCTACGGGCCGCTCGAGCCGGGCACGGACTACCAGTCGTACGTATGGACCGGCGGGGACGTGGACTACTACTCGCTGGAGGTGCCCGCCGGGTGCGCGGCACTCAGCGTCGACCTCGATTCGATACCAGAGGGGTGCGACTACGACCTGTACGTGTACGAC
>CAZAIS010000020.1:0-13793 GCA_964485255.1 uncultured Acidimicrobiales bacterium
TGTGCTGGGAGATCTGCCGATGCCGGAAACGACCCACAGATTCTTGTGAGGAGCTAAAAAAAGTAAAAAGTGAACGACGCCTACATGTCGGAGCGGCCGTCGAGGGCGCGGCCGAGGGTTACTTCATCTGCGTACTCGAGGTCGCCTCCGACGGGAAGGCCTCGGGCTATTCTCGTGACTCTTATGTTGAGCGGCCGGACGAGCTGCGCCAGGTAAAGGGCCGTCGCCTCACCTTCCGCGTTGGGGTTCGTCGCCGCTATGAGCTCTGTTACTCTGCCGTCCTTGAGACGCTCGATCAGCTCGCGGAATCTCAACTCCTCCGGTCCGACTCCATCAATCGGAGAGATTGCCCCTCCCAGCACGTGATACCTGCCCTGGAACCTCCCGCTCCTCTCCACGGCGACCACGTCCCGGGGCTCCTCAACGACGCAGATGACGGTTTCGTCCCTGCGGCCGTCGGCACAAATGGAGCACAGCTCCCCCTCCGATATGTTGAAGCAGGTGCCACAGAACCGCACCCTGTCTTTGACCTCCACGATAGCGCGGGCTATCTCCACCGCGTCGCTCCGAGGTATCGACATGAGGAAGAACGCGATTCTCTGGGCGGATTTCGGCCCGACGCCCGGCAGGCCGCAGAGTCTTTCGATCAGGTTCTCGATTGGTGCCGCGAGGTATGCCATGCCTGGTTTCGCGCCTTCTTTGTCAGATGCCGGGGATGCCCAGCCCTCCGAGGCCTCCCGTGAGGCCTTCCATCTTCTGGTTCGCGAGCTCCTGCGATGCTTCCACGGCCCCGTTCACCGCTACCAGGATCAGGTCCTCGAGCATGCTCACGTCGTCCGGATCCAGGACCTCGGGGTCTATGCTTATACTTAGAATTCTCTGGTGACCGTTCGCCACCACCTTTACCATGCCTCCACCGGCCGCATGCTCCACGATTTCGTCGGCCAGAGCTTCCTGTGCCTCCGCCATCTGCTTCTGCATCTGTTGGAGCTGCTTCATCATGTCCCCGGGGCTTCCCTTCGGTCCTTTCGGCTTCGGGTAGTACTTGCCCTTTGACATCTATTCCTTCCCTTCCTCTTCCCTCTCGACTATCTCACCGTCGAAGCGCTCCTTGAAAATCCGGGCTATCTCGGCGGGGCTCCTGGCGGGTCGAGCCTCCGGCTCATCGGCTGGCTTGCGGGTCTCCTCAATGGCTCCCGCGAGCCCGCCGGGATCCCCTTTTCCGCTCGAGCCCCCGGGTTCGTCGGTGCCGGCCGCCGGGGACTCCTTACCCTCAGGATGCTTCGCGGGCGCATCGGCGTGCTCTCTCTCGCCGGCGGCGTCCCCGCTCTTTGACGGCGTAGCCCTGCCGCCAAGCTTGGTGAGCCTGACCTTCACCGGCTCGCCGGTGAACCTGGTCCAGGTCTCCTCCACCCCCGCCAGGTCTTCAGACGCCTGCAGGGCTTCCATCTGGAACGTCGCGTCTTCGGCGAACCCGAGGACCAACTCCCCGTCGCCGGCTCCGACCACGCGCGCCTTCGCAAGAAGAGTATAGAGTTTCATGCGGCCCGAGCCCTTCAGCTCCGTGAGGACTGCCGTCCACGCCCGCCTGGATTTCTCCCTGTCGGCCGGCGTCACTTTCCCTACCCCGGGATCCGGCGCGATTCCGGCGGCCCCCTCAACTTCGGCCGCCTTGTCTTCGGCGCGTCCGGTGGACTCCCCGGCCCGTTGATCCACGTCGTGGTCTCCCGTGCCGCCCTTCCGCCCAGCGGTGCCGGACCGTTTCCTCTCAGGGTCCTTCTTCGGGGCCGCCGCCCTCGGTTCGCCGGCTCGGTCAGGCTCCACCCCCGTCCCCGAGGCGAGCCTGTCCATCTTCTTCTCGAGCTCCTCGAGCCTGAAGGCCAGTCCCTCCAGCGTGGCGTCGGCATCGAGGCTGGTGATCTTCACCAGCGCGCACTCCAGGACAAGCCTCGGGCTCTCACTCCACTTCATATCCCTGTGCGCCTCCCCCAGGCGCTCCATGAGCCGCATAACCTCGTGACGGCGGAGTCCCGCCGCCTGCTCCTCGAGCCGCGCGTAGTGCTCGGTCGTAGCCTCCACGATCTGCGAAGGGTTCGCGGCGTTCTGTACCAGGAACAGCGCCCTGAGGTGCGAGATCAGCGCTTCCACGAATCGCCTGGGGTCCGTTCCGCCTTCGACCATCCGCCCGACCAGCGTAAGGGCTCCGGGAGCGTCCCTGCTGGAGACCAGGTCCACCATTTCGAAGACCGTGCTCGCTTCGACCTCTCCGAGCATCTCCGCGATCTGCCCCTGGTCGATGCGTTCCCCGGATAGATTGGATATCTGGTCCATGACGCCGATCGCGTCACGGACCGATCCGTGAGCGTGCTCGGCGATCATTCCGAGCGCTTCCCCGTCGATGCTTATGCCCTCGCGCGAGGCGATGTGCTCGAGGAGCTCCTTCATCTCGACCGCGGAAACAAGGCTGAAGTCGAACTTCTGGCAGCGCGATACTATCGTGGGGAGCAGCTTGTGCGGCTCCGTGGTCGCGAGAACGAACACGACGTGCCCCGGTGGTTCCTCCAGGGTCTTCAGCAGGGCGCTCGACGCCTCGGCCGTGAGCTGATGAACCTCGTCCACGATGTATACCTTGGTGCGCAACGCCGTCGGCATGTAAGGAATCTTGTCGAGAAGATCGCGTATCTCGTCTATCTTGCGGTTGCTGGCGGCGTCGATCTCTATCACGTCGAGCGCCGTGCCCTCTGAAATCGACACGCAAGCATCGCAGGCGCCACAGGGTGTTGCGGTCGGGCCGTCGACGCAATTTATCGCTTTGGCCAGTATCCTTGCGGTGCTTGTCTTGCCGGTCCCCCGTGGCCCCGAGAACAGGTACGCGTGCACGAGGCGCCCGCTCGAAAGAGCGTTCGCCAGGGTATTCGTAACCCTTGCCTGCCCCACGACTTCAGTGAAAGTCTGGGGCCTCCATTTTCGATACAGAGTAATGTGTTCCATGGTGCTATATGCGGCCGTATTCTTTCATTCCGTGCGCTCCGTCGGGCCGGATCCACGGCACAATATCAGGTTGACTGTGCACCCACCATCGATCCCAGGAATCGGACCCTCCCCCGGCAGCCAGCTCCAACCAGGTTGCTCCACGGCACACGAAAGGTTTTGCTTACCGCTGCTTCCTCCCGGACCTGACGGGGTTCACAAATTTTCGTTGCGTGGGACCCAGCCTTCAACACCGCTTACCGGAAGAGCGGAAACCGGCCCCAAAAGACCTCCGGTGGGGATTCGGCCCCGCTGTAGCGGATTGCGGGTAACAGGGCACCGCTGGCTCCCCACCTAGCACAGTCAACGGTAAGTATACGCGAATCCGGGCGGTCACGCGATGACGGCGCGGGCGGCGCGTAAACAGTGCCGCCCCGGCGCCTGCCGCACCCCGTCGCGCCGGGCGGGAATACCCCTCTTCTCCTGTCTCGAGCGGCAAGGAGGGCCGGCTTGAATTGCTGAATGAGGCGCAGCGGCTGTGCTTGGTTCGGTCCGGGGTCCCGGTGCGATGGAACCCGGCCGGTGCGTCGGAAAACGGGAGCCCCGGGTCGCTCAACGAACCTGGCCTGTGGCACTCACCATTGTTAATTCTCGATCCGTACCGCATGCCGCCCGGGAAAGTCGCGGGGCGGCGACGCCGACCCCCTGGAGTACGCCTCTGGCAACCGGGGCTGATTCGAAAGACGTACAGCCGTCTCGCGGGGACGGGAATCATCGAGGCCTCGAAATGGCCCGCTGGCGTGGCGTGATGAGCTTCTGCCATTGTCGAGCGGATGAACTGCCGATGCCCAGACACATGGTGGACTCCCCCTGCACTTCTTTCGTATATCAAGCAGGGCGACAAGGAGGCGTCCGGAATATCAGGCGGAGTTGTAACCACGAGTGTTTGTTCCTCCAGTCTGCCCGATCAATGGACCCCGGAAAGGACATTATCGTGCGAGCTTCTCGATTGGAGCGGTCCGTGTTAGAATCGCAGCGTTTGAGGTGGTGGACAGAGGGTGGTGGACAGGCTCTTTTCTTTGCGGGTTCGGCACCCCGGCAAGGAGTTCAAGATGAAATCACGGTTGGCTAGTATTTCCATCACGACGTTTTTCACGGCCGCGCTCGTTCTCGCCCCCGCCGCCGCGCTCTCGGCGGCTCCGGCGAGGGTCTGGACCAAGGCCGCGCCCAACGGCATGTCCGGTGACTACGCGGCTCCACCCGACCACTGCTCATCGGTGATAGTCTACGATTCCAACCTGTACGCGGGTACCGGCGAAGCGCAGGTGGGAGGCGATGTCTACCGGCTCGACGGAGGCGCCTGGACACGTGTGGCCGAGCACGCCTTCGGCAACGAGAGAAATAGAAACATGGCTTCGATGGCGGTCTTCGGGGGGAAGCTGTACGTGGGTACGTACAACCTGTACGGCTGCGAGGTCTGGTCGTACGACGGAAAGCACTGGAGCCGAGTCGGCGGCGGCGGGTTGGGCAACGAGTACAACTGGAGCGTGGAATCCATGGCCGTCTACGGCGGCAAGCTGTACTGCGGCGTATGGAACGCCACGGAGGGCTGTGGCGTATGGCGCTATGACGGCGGTACGAGCTGGACCCAGGTGAACACGCCGGGCTTCGGCGATGCCTCTGTCGTTGCGGCCCAGTCGATGGCGGAACACCAGGGAAAGCTCTACGTCGGGACCGTCAACAAGCGGGAGGGAGTCGGCGGAAGGCTCTACTGCTATGACGGTACGGGGTGGAGCCAGGTCGGCGCCGACGGCTTCGGGGACGTGGACGTCAACGGTTTCTACTCCCTGTTCTCGATGGAGCCGACCGGTGTGGACACGAGCATGCTTTTCATCGGCACGGGTGTCGATTTCAACGAATCGAAAGGCTGCGGGCTGTACGCCTACGACAGCGACACCGGCGATCCCCCGACGATGGTCGTCGACGATGGATTCGGCGACGTCAAGAACAGCGACACGACATCGCTGTGCTTCTTCCATGAGAACCTGTACGCGGGGACCATGAACTTCGAGACCGGAGCGGGCATCTTCCGGTGGGACGGGACAAACCCCTGGGAGAAGGTGACCCCCGACGTTTTCAGCTACGTCGGCGTCGCCCGGCTCGTCGGGATGGGGCCGTCGCTCTACGCGGGGTGCCACGTGGGAGCGGGTGAATCGGCCGTCCTGCGCTACTCTGAAACGGGGACCGACTGGGCGAAGATCGGCACCCCCGGCTGGGTGACCCACCTCAACTTCGACGTGAGCTCACTGGCCCTCTACAAGAACAAGCTCCACGCGGGAACAACGGTCTGGACGCTGGGCAGAGGGTGCGAGGTCTGGCGCCATGACGGCGGCTCGTGGTCGGACGTCGCCTCCGGCGGCCTGGGGGAGGTCAGCAACGACGCGGTTTCCGCGATGTGCGTCGACGGCGACGTGCTGTACGCCGGTACCGACGGCCAGTGCTGCGTGTACCGCTACACCGGAGGCATCTGGCAACAGATAAACACCTACCGGTTCGGAAAGGCGAACAACGTTCGAATCGTTTCTCTCTGTACCCTGGACGGACGCGTCTACGCCGGCACGGGAACGTCCCCCGGTGGTGTCTCGGGCGAGGTCTGGGCGTACGACGGGAGCACTTGGTCACAGGTCAACGAAAACGGCTTCGGGACCACCGCCAACGAGGCCGGGCTCGCCGTCTTCGACGGCACCCTCTACGCCTGGACCGACTGGGGCGACGTATGGAGATACGACAATCCCGGCTGGACCCAGGTCAATGAAAACGGCTTCGGGAAAGGCCTGAGGGTGACCTGCCTGCGGGTCTATGGCGGCAGGCTCTACGCTTCGGCGTGGTCTTCATCGGAGGTGCTCCTGTGGCGCTACGACGGCGGGACCTTCTGGACCCAGGTCTCAGGCAACTTCAAGGACACCGGAAACAGTTTTATTTCGTCGATGGAGGTCTTCGACGGAAGGCTGTTCTTGGGCACCCACAACACCAAGAACGGGTGCGAGCTGTGGAGCTATGACGGCATTGGCTGGACGCGGGAGAACAGGGACGGGTTCGCGGAAGGCGGCGCCAACTACCATGTCTCCAGCATGGCGGCCGCCGGGAACACCCTCTACTGCGGGGTCCAGAACCCGGACTACGGCTCCGAGATCTGGAAGACTACTGTTTCGGCGCCGGCCGTCCCGAGCATCGATCATGTCGATCCCGGCCGTGGACACGCCGGGCAGGTGGTCAACCTGCACGGTCACGGCTTCGGCGCCGCGCGGAGCGGCTCCTACGTCATGCTCGGAGGCTTGAAGGTAACCGACGTCATATCCTGGTCCAACGGCCTCATAAAGGTGCGCGTCCCTGGCGTCGGCCCCGGCGCGAAGAGAGTCAGCGTGACGACCGCCGGGGGGACGTCCAACAGCGTGGACTTCAATGTTCTGGCCTCGGCCTGGTACCTGCCGGAGGGCTCAACCGCCTGGGGATTCGACACTTATGTAACCATCGTCAACCCAAATGGCTTCCCGGTGAATGTCCAGGTCACCTGCATGACCCCGGGAGGCTCCCTGGACGGCGGGACCTACACCATGCGGCCGGAGACACAGCTCACGATCAACCAGAAGGACCTGCTCGGAGAGGCGGACTTTTCGACCAAGGTTGAGTGCCTCGAGGGAGAGTCGATCGCCGTGGACCGTACCATGAGCTGGCCTCGGGAAGCCCACAACTCCATCGGCGTGAACTACGCCTCGAGCGCCTGGTACCTGCCGGAGGGCTGCTCCGGCTACGGGTTCGAGACCTGGACGCTCGTGCAGAACCCCGGCGATCAAGAGGCGACTGTGACCCTCACGTATATGACCGAGGGCTCAGGCCCGGTGTCGTTCGAGAAGAGGATACCGGCGAGATCCAGGCGGTCCTTCGACATGAGGAGCGACATCGGCGAACAGAGCGCGTCCGTCGAGGTCATGAGCGACGTTCAGGTGATCGCGGAGCGCTCCATGTATCGATACGACCGCATGGAAGGGCACGACTCGATCGGGACGACCTGCCCGTCGACGGACTACTCCCTCGCCGAAGGGACCACCGCCTGGGGGTTCGAGACCTGGCTGCTGGTACAAAACCCGGGCGCCACCGATTCGCGGGTGGACGTCACCTACATGACCCCGGGCGGCCCGGTCGAACAGGAGCGGTTCACCGTTCCGGCGAAGTCGCGGAAGTCCGTTAAGGTGAACGACGTTCCGGGCATGGAGAACACCGACTGCTCGATACGGGTCCACGGCTCGAGCCCTATTCTGGCAGAGAGGTCAATGTACTGGAACAACGGTGTTAAGGAGGCCTGCCACGATTCCATCGGCGTGCCATCGGCCAGCCGGGTGTTTTTCCTCCCCGATGGTCAGACCTCCAAGGGCCGGGAGACCTACACCCTCGTGCAGAACCCGAACTCGAAGGCTGTAGACGTGAGGATCTCCTATCTCACCTCGAGCGGGCAGGGCAATTTTGAGTTCACGGAGTCTGTTCCTGCGTACTCTCGCAGGACTTTCAAGATGGGGGCCGGTCAGATCCCCGGTCGAGCCGGGGTGGTTGTCGAGTGCGTAACGGCCGGGAAGAAGATAATCGTCGAGCGCTCGATGTACTGGAACTCGCGGGGAGCCGGGACGGTTACAGTAGGCGGAGGCGGGGACTGAACGGCCTGCCGGCTTCCAATGCCGGTTCGGCCCGAGCGGCGCGGGCGAATAACGAAATACGTTCGCGAGCTCATCTTCAACGATGGGTCGGTTCCGACCGCGTAATCAGTTCCCCGGGCCTCCTGGGGCGAACGTGCGTTAATCCCCCGGTCCGGGTGGCAGGGACGGCCCCGATTAATATAAGTCACTATATCCCTTATAATACTACCCTGCCGGCCCGCTTGGACGAGGCTGACCGCCTCGGGCCGGCGCGTTCTATTGAGGTTCGAATTATATGCCCCGGCGGCTGGAGGGCGTGTGAAGCTTTTCAAGAAAGGGTCCAGCGGGCGCGAGGTCGCCGACATCCAGTCGCGGCTGGTCGCTGCCGGCTTTCTCGGCTCCGATTGCCCGGAGCTTGCCGGTGGCGAGTTCGGGGCCGGGACCGATAACGCCGTTCGGGTGTTCCAGCAGGTCAAGGGGCTCCGAGTCGACGGAATCGTAGGCCCGGACACCTGGCCCGCGCTGGTCGACGCGAGCCGCGAGCTTGGCGGCCGCTTCCTCTACCTGCGCGAGCCTCCGCTCCGTGGGGACGACGTGGCGGACCTGAAGAGGCGGCTAAACTCCCTCGGTTTCTACAGCGGCAAGGAAAACGGCATCTTCGACCACGACGCGGCCCTCGCGGTTGAGCAATTCCAGCGTAACAGCGGCCTCGTTGCGGACGGAATCGTCGGGGTCTCAACGGTAGCCGCGCTCCTCAGGCTTTCGCGGGTCACCAAGCCGACCAGCGTCGCCTACGTGCGTGAGACCGAGAAAGGGCTCCCCTCCGGCGGCATCGAGGGCCGCCGCATAATGCTTGACCCCGGCCACGGCTACCCGCCCGATCCCGGCGAAACCGGTCCGACGGGGCTCCGGGAAAGCGAGGTGGCGGAATCCATCGTCGAGAAGCTGGGGGACCTCCTGGTCGCCCTCAGGGCCGTGGTCTTCTATTCCCGCCGAAGGGGCGAATACATAAACTCCGCGCGACGCGCCCGGAGCGGGCACGAACAGGCGGTCGAGCTCCTCCTGTCCGTCCACCTCAACTCCTCCGGCGTCCCCGAGGCCCGGGGCTCTTCCTGTTACTACTTCGCGAGCGGCAACTACCACTCGCCGTACGGCTTCAGGCTCGCCAATCACGTCCAGGACGCCGTACTCGATTGTACGGGCTCGGTGGACTGCCGTACGCACGGCAGGGCGTACAGCATCCTGCGGGATACCCGGATGCCCGTTGTAATCGTGGAGCCGGCATTCATTACCAACCCCGAGGAAGAAGCCCTGTTGAAGCAGGATGCCTTCCTCGACGGGATCGCCGGGGCGATCGCCGGCGCCACGCGCGTGTACTTCGAGGGCGAGAGAGCCCGGGGAGAAGACTGAGCGGACGGCGGGCTTTGGCAGGGCGGCGTCTCGCCAGGGTGCGCGTGCGTTGAAGCAGGCGGGGTCATATGCAGGTGGCTTCTGACCCGCGCGTGCGTTGAAGCCCCATCCGGCGTGTTATATCATGATTCCGCCCCGTCAAGCGCCGGGTCCGGGGCTCGCGGTCCTCGAGATGCGCCGTGGCAACCACTCTGAAAGGGTTGGCTTGGGATTCCTGGAGAAAGACCTCAGGGCCAGAATTACCGCGATCCTGCTCGTATTCATCCTGATCTCCGTCGGGGCGTCCCTCGCAATAAGCCACACGCTGGTCACCTACATCATCCGCGACAACGTCCGGCAGTCCATGCTCGACGCCGCGAGGCTCACCCGCAACGTCGTCGAGGTCGCCCTCGAGCGCAGGTCCACGCGCATGGAGCTGCTGTCGAGCATGCCGTCGATGCGCGACCCCGCTACCTCTCCCGAGGTGAGGGCGGCCACGCTTTCCCTGTTCGTCGCCAACTGGCCGATAGGGCAGGACATTCTCTTCTCCGATACAAACGGCAACGTGATCTGCGGCACCGGGAAGCTCTCGACGCTCGCCTCCGCGTCCGGAACCAGTTGGTTCGAGAACGCCCTGGCGGGTGGCACCACTTTCACCTACATAGGCAACACGACCGAGCTTACCGCCGCGTTCTTCAAATCGCCCGTGCTGGCAGTCTCTTCCTCCGTGCGCGACGTCAAGAACCAGATATTCGGTTACGTCGTGGGTTTTACAAACACCAGCGACATCACGACGGCGGTAAGGTCCGTGATGGTGGAGACCACCGGTCACGGATTCCTCGTCAGCGGGACGGGAGACATCGTCGCGGGGAGGTTGTTCCCCGCCGGCCTCAAGCCGGGGAAGGTCGATGCCCGTCGGTACGAGCAGTTGCTCTCCAGGATAACGAGAGGCCAGTCCGGACAGGCGTTCATCTCCTACGGCGGCAGGGGCTACCTGGTCGCCTGGATGCCCGTAGAGACCGATCAGGCTGGAGGCGCGGGTCTGGATTGTTCGGTAGGGGTGGCGGTGCCGACCGCTGAAGCTTACCAGCCCGCGAGCCAGGTGACACTCGCCCTGCTGCTCCTGGGCCTCGTCCTTTTTGTCCTGGGGATAGTGGCGGCCGTTCTGCTGGGCAGGAGCATCACCCGCCCCATCAACGAGCTTGTGGCGAGCGCCGAGAAGGTGGGCTCGGGCGATCTGACCGGGGATATCGCCATACGCACCCGTGACCAGGTGGGCAAGCTCGCTGCCGCGTTCCTGCGAATGCGCGACTATATGCGCGGCGCTCTCGCGGAGGCGGGATACGCCGCTGACAGGATGTCCACCCTTGCCGACGAGCAGTCCGCGGGGACCGGCGACGTCTTCTCCAACACCGAGGAAATCGTGGAGTCCGTGGTAGTCCTCGCGAAGAATATGGAGTCTCTGACCCAGCGACTCCGAAAGGTGCTCGAGTACGCAGACGAGGTCCCGGCGTCCTTGAGGGACACGCCGGAGATGCGGGAGGCGCGGGACGTCTTGCAGTCGTGCGAGATCCTCGCGGAAGTCGGCTCCAACAAGGCCATAGAGATAGCTTCAGCCGCCCAGGACCAGCGCGGCGCGGCCCGCGACGTGGCAGCCGCCGCGAGAAGGCTCTCCGACATGGCCCGGGAGCTCAAGACGATGGTCCGAAAGTTCAAGGTCTGAGGCGTGCTGATCCCCTCGCCGCGAGGACCGCTGGAGCTGGTGGTTGCGGCGGCGGTCGCTCTCGCCCTGGCCTCGGCGGCCGGATGCGGTACTCCGCCCGCCGGCACCAGAACCTACGCGGGCAATGACCGCGAAATCGTCGCGGCCGCGGGAGAGATGTTCTCTATCAAGTTGAGGTCCGATCATTCGACCGGTTTCAGGTGGGAGGTTCTTCGTTCCTTCAACACGACCGTCGTAAGGAAAGCCCGTTTCAAGTACACACCGCACAACGACCCGACCGCGGCCTGCGGCTACGACACCTGGACATTCGAGGCCGTTGGAAAGGGAAGGACCGCTTTGTGCATGTCCTACTCCCGCCCCATGACCCCGTCGACCGCCACCCGTCGTTTCGACGTTACGGTGCGCTGATCCCCGGTTCTCCGGCGAACCGTGACCGGGGAAAGCCCGGCTCTTTCTGGGTGGAGATTTCCTTCGCGGTCGCGTAGGGGTGGGGATACCTGCCGTTCTGTCTCGTGTACGACTTTACAAGCGGTATGTCATTCACCTGGACTGATTCTCTCGGGCAGTAATTCAGGCACGCGTAGCACATGAAGCAAAGCACGTCTTTACGCCAGGTCGGTCTACCATCCTGCATCCTTATCTTGGTCGACAAGCACACCTTCTCGCATATACCGCACCCGTTGCACCTGTCGTCACAACAGAAATAGTTGACCCCGCCGATACGGTCCGCCAGGTCCATCCCCATGACTACCGCCCCTTCGATCAGGCGGGCGGATATCGGGTTGGAAGCGCTCTCAATGGTGTATTCCACGTCCTTCTCCCGGCTGGCGCTTCTGGAGTTGACGACGTCCCCGATCATATCCAGCTTCTCGAGAACGACCGCCTCCCACTGTCGAAAGTCCGCTTCGGACGGGACCTCGTATGCTTCGCTGGAACGCGGCAGCTCGTTGTGGCCCATGTTGAGCACGAACCGCGAATCGAGACGCCTGCCCTTCTTCTTCAACAACCTGTCGATTTTCTCGAAACCCCTGAACACGGTGCCCCCGCGTGTCGCCACGGCGAAAACGTATTCGGCGGACCTCATGTCAATGCTCTTGATGAAACGTTTCACCGCTATGGGAATCGTCAGGGCGTGAACTGGGAACACAATGCCCACGGACTCCGCTTCCGTCCGCGGGACGCTCTCGCGCAGGAGGCTCACAATCGGGAGCAGGCCGCTCTCGGGAATTCTCTTTTGAAGTTCCCGCGCCACGAACAGGGAATTGCCCGTCCCCGAGAAATAATAGATCTCCGTACTCATGGCGGTGCTATCCTTCGCACTACGTTTCTCGCGGCGCTTCGCGTACCTTTTATTTTAGAACCATATTGAAACCGCCACCACTCATCCACTGCCGCACAACGGCCGCCCAAGGGTGGGCGGCTTCGCTCCGAGGCGTCCGAGTCCCTGGGGGCCGGGGTTTGGTTTTTCTCAACGAGGTTGAATGCATCACCGATCGGCGTAGGGTGCTTTTCCGCGGGTGCCGTCCCGCGCAAGACCGCTACAATACGGTCCGCCCGTGGTTGATGGAGCTGACCTCGACCTCGCCGTTGGCCGAGTTGAACCGCACCGTCCGCCCGTAGTTACCCCCCGTGTCCTCACCCACCAGCGGTATCTTCAACTTTTCGACCTGGCCCTTGACCGCATTGATGTTTCTGGCGCCTATGTGCGCCGGCGGCCCCACGGCGAGATTGCTGTCCTTGCGGGTCGATCCGGGTATCTCGAACATCTGGGCGCCTCCCACGATCTTGCATCGCAGGCCGCTCTTGCGCGCCCCCAGCTTCACGAGCTCGTCGACCAGCCTCGGCACTGCGGTGTCGGCGAACTTCCCCACCGTGCTTTCTGGAAGCTCCTTGCCACGGCTGTCCGGCAGCATGACGTGGGCGAGCCCCGCCACCTTCCGGAGCGGGTCGTACATCGCCACCGCGACGCAGGAGCCGAGGCCGAAGCTCGCGAGAACGCACGAGCCGTTCGCCACCTTGAGCTCGGCCACTCCGACGTTCACGACCTCACTCAAAAGGCACCCCCAGCCGTTCGAGGATCGTGGAGAGGGTTCCCAGGTCGGGGAACAGTATCAAGTGGCCGAGGACCTTGACGCCTGACACGGTGAAATCCGTCTCTACGACGAGAACCTGCTCCTCGGTCTCGCCCAGATCGACCAGGACGTAGTCCATTATCGCGCCGGCCATGTCGAGCGCGAACCCGGGCACCGAGGGCTTGAAAAACAGGCCGGTGAGCTGGCCGAGCGCCGAGAGGTAGGCCCCGGAGAGGATGCTTCCGGTCTCCTGCAACGCGGAGCTCTTAACGACGTTGATGTCGTTGGCTTCAATGTCCTCGGGGACCATGAGGCCGGCCAGGCTGTTCGCGCTTTCCTTCTCGAGCAGGAGCAGGATGCTTCCCGAGCAGTCTCCCGCGATGTTGAGGTACACGCCCGCGACCGTCGTCTCCGGTCCGCCGACGAGATCGGGCACACCGTTCAGGGGAACCAGCGTTGCCTTCGGCACCGAAAGGTCCACCTTCTTGGCCACCATCTGGGACAGCGCGATAGCGGCGTTGCCCGCCCCGATGTTCCCAACCTCCTTGAGAGCGCTTATCTGGACCGCGTTCAGCGATCGTGCCGACTTCATTGCCCTTTCCTTCCTGTCACGCCTGAGCCCGCCCGGCGCGTCCGCTTACATCAAGCTCGGGATGTCCAGTATGAGCGCGACGCGTCCCGTGCCCAGGATCGTCGCGCCCGCGAATCCCTCCACCTTCTTCAAGAACTTGTCGAGCGTGCTTATCACGATCTCCTGCTGTCCTATGAGTGAGTGCACGCCGAGTGCTATGAGCCGGGGGCCTATCTCGGTTATGACGACCGGGAACGGCTCCGCGCCGTTGAGCGTGCGGGTGCACTCCAGCAGCCTGTCCAGCCGCAGGAGGGGTATTGTCTCGTCCCGCAGGAAGATCGCCTCGTGGTTCTGCACGGTCTTGATCTCCTCGGGGTTGA
>CAZAIS010000021.1:0-13471 GCA_964485255.1 uncultured Acidimicrobiales bacterium
GGTCACCCCGGACGGAAACGTGGCCTGGGCGGCGAAGGGGGAACCGGTGAGCACCGGGCCCGGCGAGCGCAACGACCCCGCGATAACCTCCGACGGTACGGGCAACGGCGTGATCGCCTGGGCTAGCGACACGGGCCGGTATGACGTCATGGCGCAGAAGCTCGACAGGGACGGAAAACGCCTCTGGGGCAACCGGGGCGTCGATGTATGCGCGCTGGAGGGAGACCAGTACGGCATCGAGATCGCCCGGAGCGACTCGGGCGGCGTGGTGCTGGCATGGCAGGACGACCGCTCCTGCGGTTCGGACGGCGGTAAGGTGGGCGCTTCCCTCGGCAGGCCTTACAACGAGTCCGACATCTATGCGCAGAAGCTCCTCGCGAGCGGCGCTGTCGCTCCCGGCTGGGCGCCAGGAGGCGTAGGCGTAAGCGTCATGGCGGGTTACCAGATGGAACCCAAGGTGATATCCGACGGCGCCGGGGGAGCCGTAATAGCCTGGGTGGACGGGATAGTCTACACGGGAAAGCGCCTGGCGGCGCCGGTCGGCGTCAGCAGCAACGTCCTGGTGCAGAGGATTCTCGCCGGGGGAACGCCGGCTCCCGGCTGGCAGCCCACGGGCTTCGACGTGAGGCCGGACTCTGAGCTGGAAGGCGAGCCGGTGCTGGCGAGCGACGGCGCGGGAGGGGCGATCGTCGCCTATTCCACCGCGCAGACGCTGAACTCCCAGATCAGGCTCCACATGCAGCGGGTGAACGCCGACAACTCCACGTGGTACCTGGCGGAAGGGTCGTGCGCCTGGGGGTTCCAGACCAGGGTCACGATCGAGAACGCGAACTCGATTGACGCGACCGCCAGGGTAACTTACATGACGCCCCGGGGAAGCGCGCGGCCACGCGAGGTGCGCCTGCCGGCCATGAGCCAGACATCGATCGATCCGGCCGCGGACCTCGGGTACGCGACGGATTTCTCCACCAAGGTGGAGTGCCTCCAGGGCCTTCCGATCGCGGTGGACCGGACCATGACCTGGACGGGCCCGGGCGCCCCGTGCGCGGAAGCCCATTGCTCGGTCGGGGTTCCCGCGCCCGGAGATGCCTGGTACCTTCCCGAGGGGTCATCCGCCTGGGGATTCGAGTGCTGGACGCTTATCCAGAACCCGAACCCGGGCAAGGCGACCTGCACGCTGACTTACATGATAGAAGGGGAGAACCCGAGGACGTTCGAGAAGGAAGTGCCGGCGCACTCGAGGCGGACCTTCAACATGGCCGGGGATATAGGAGCGAAAAACGCTTCCATCCGGATTACCTCAGACCTGCCGGTGATCCCCGAGAGGAGTATGTACCGCAACAACAGGCGGGAAGGCCACGTGTCGATCGGGACGATGAGGACCTCCAACAACTACTTCCTGGCCGAGGGTTCGACCAACTACGGGTTCACGACCTACGTGCTGGTGCAGAACCCCAACCCGAACCCTACAACGGTGAGCGTCAGTTTCATGACTACGGCCGGGCCCGTTTCGATGGACCCGTTCGTGATGCCCGCTTTCTCCAGGAAGACGATCCTGGCGAATGATGTTCTCAACGGGGCCGACTTCTCTACCCAGGTGCACGCCGACCAGCAGATCATCGCCGAGCGCGCGATGTACTGGGGCGCGGACAGCGCGCTGGGGGAGGCCTGCCACGACTCGATCGGGATGCTCCAGGCGCACACGGCCTTTTACCTGCCGGACGGCCAGTGCTCGGACGGGCACGAGACTTACACGCTCGTGCAGAACGTCAACAGCACCCCCGTCGTTATCGAGGTGAGCTACCTGGGGCCCGAGGGGAAGGTCCTCGCCTCCTTCCTGGACACGGTGCAGCCGCTGTCGCGTAACACCTACTCCATGGGCGACGTGATCGAGAATACCAGAGCGGCGATCGCGGTCGTTTCACGGACGCCGGGCAGGAAGATAATGGTCGAGAGGGCGATGTACTGGAACAACCGGGGAGCGGGCACCGCGACTATCGGCGCGTTCCTGGACTGAAAAGCCGGGCCACGCCGGAGGAATTGTCTCAGGGACGGGGCCCGCCGGGCGGCGCCTCGGGATTCGCGCTCGGGGACCGGGCCCGCCGCGAATGCCGCGCTCAGAGCTTCGACAGCTCCCCGCGGATCGCGTAGCCGACGTTGTTGGCCAGGTCGCCCACCCGCTCGAGGTTCGTGAGCACGTCCATGAAGATTACGGCGGATTCGGGGTCTATCATCGAGTTGTTCAACTTGATGATGTTGTTGCCGCGGAACTGGCTGGCCATCTCGTCGACCTCGTGCTCACCGTACTGGTAGCGCTCCGCCTTCTCCATGTCCTGTTCCTCGAACGCTTCCACGATCCCGGCGAACATGATGCTGACCGCCGAGGATATCCGGTCGAGCTCCTCCAGCGAGCTCTTGGGGAAGTCGAGCCGGTTTTCGGCCCTGGTCTGCGCCAGGTACATGATGTTCTCGGCGTGGTCCGCCGCCCGCTCGATGTCGTTGACCGCGTGCATCAGGGAGACGAGACGCCTGGACTCGTTATCGTCGAGCGTTTCCCTGGACAGCTTGGAGAGATAGACGGTAACCGACTGGGCGATGTTGTCGACGATGCGCTCCTTCTGGAGCAGGTCCTGCTTCGTGGCGCGGTTCATCTTTCCCATCAGCGCGATCGACTCGTCGAGCATCTCGGAGGCGATCCTGCCCATGTAGGCTGCCTCGGTGTTCGCGGCGAGGAGGGCGGCCCAGGGGCTGTGCAGGGTGTGGGGATCGATGGCGAGGGTGTCCCTGTGCACCGGCGGGTCCTCCCCCCGAACCACCAGCTTGACGAGCTTGATGAAAGGCTTGAGCAGCGGAAGGCCTATTATCAGGATGATGACGTTGAAGCACGTGTTGGCCATAGCTATCTGACGTGCCAGGGACATTCCGCCAAACGCCCATTCGATGAACTCGTAGTAGAGCGGCAGGAAAGGCAGGAAGATTATCACACCGATGACCCTGTAGAGAACGTTTGCTACCGCCGTACGCTTGGCCGGCCTGCTCGTGCCGATGGAAGCGAGGATGGCCGTGATGCTCGTGCCGATATTGGCCCCAAGGGCGAACGGCACGGCGATCCGCAGGCCGTCGATTCCTCCGGGCAGTATTCCCGAGAGAGCCATTGCGACCATCATGCCGGTGGTGGCTGAACTGCTCTGCACTATCGCTGTGAGTAGAATACCGATCATTATTCCCAGGAAGGGGCTCCTGATGGCCGCGTTGAGAAGGCTCTTGAACCAGGCCATGTCCTTGAGGGGGGCGACGGCCTCCTTCATGAGCACCAGTCCCAGGAAGATGAGCCCGAGACCGAGAAGGGCTTCACCGATGAACTTGTACTTGCGGCCGCTGGAGAAGAAGTAGAGGGCAAATCCGATTATTATCATGAGGAACGCCCAGTTGCCGATGTCGAATGCCACGATCTGGGCGGTGACGGTCGTGCCTACAGCGGCGCCCATGGTCACGGCGACCGAAGCGGTGAAGGTCATGAGGCCGGCGTTCACGAAGCCGACCAGCATCGTGGTGGTGACGGAGCTGCTCTGAATGACGGAGGTGACTCCGAAACCGACAAGGGCGCCGATCCACCTGTTGCTGGTGAGCGCCTCGAGGATTCTCTGGAATCGCCCCCCCGCGATGGTCTGGAGACCCTCGCTCATCAGGGACATGCCGAAGATGAAGACGGCAAGCCCGCCCAGTATCTTGACCGCGGTCCACACCCTGAATCCTGCTCCCTCTCTAGCCGGCCCGAGCCCGCGCATAATCTACAGGTGAGCTACGGATTTGTCCATCCGGCGGGCGGAACGTCCGTTTCCGGGTATGCGGGGCGGACCGTGGCGCCACGGCAGCGGGCCTTCGACCGGCGGCGCGGCGGCGAGCGCCCACGGCGCTCAGGCGGGCACCACGCGGGCGAGCCACTCCAGCAGGGCGGCGTTCGTCTCCTCCGGCATGGTCTGCTGGTGGCAGTGTCCGGCCCCGTCGATTACCGCGATCTCCGCGCCGGGGATTCTTCCCGCGATCTTGTTCGCCGTCCTCGGGGTGGATACCCTGTCCTCGGAGCCGCGCATCACCAGGGCCGGTACGGCGATCTCGTGAAGCCTCTCGGTGAACCCGGCCTTCCTGCCCGCGAAGGCGAACCTGTCGACCTGGGCGAGCGCGCCCTGGGCGAGGCCGTACTCGATGAAGTAGTCAACCAGTACCTCGTTTCCGGGAGTGGCGTCGTACACGAGACCGTGGTGCTTCCCCGCCCACGTCAGGATCCTCCTCCTGACGCGTCGGGGAATCACGGGCGCGTTGCCGAGCATCGCCACCACGGTGGCAAGCGTGAACATGTTCAGGCCGAAGCCGTCACCGCGCGGCCGGTCCATCGTGTTGCACAGCGCGACGGCGAGCGTACGCTCCGGGTGGCTGATTGCTATCTGCTGCGCCACCATGCCGCCGAAGGACTCGCCCACAATGACCGCCTTCTCTATGCCCAGAGAATCCATGATGCCCAGCGTGTGGGCGGCGTAGTCGGCGATGGTGCTCGAGCGGGACGGCTTCTTCACCAGCAGGTCGGTCGCCACCGCCCGGTAGCCGGCGCCGACCGCGTCGAGCTGGAAGCGCCAGAACTCCTTGCAGCCCTCCGCCCCCGGCAGCATCACCACCGGGACGCCGCTTCCCCTCTCGATGTAGCCGGGGCCGCTCCCGCCGCCTGTCACAGCCATGCCGCCTCCCGCGGGCTCAATCCATGAAGGCGCCGATGGTGTCGGTGCCCGCGCCGCGGCCGTTCCAGTACATCGAGCGCTCCACTATGATGGTTCCGGGCGGGTCCGCAACCTCCACGATCACGGAGGCCCGGCCGCGCTCCACCCTGTCGGCCATGCTGTAGGTGCGCCTCGAGTTGGCGGGTATAGTGTCGATGAAGGCGACCGGTTCTCCGCCGCCCTCGGGCAGGTAACCGACTTCGACCTTGACCGCGTAGTCGTTGGGGTTCTGCACGAGGGTGTAGGTCTCCCGTCCCCCGGAGGTCTGTCCGTCGGGCAGGTAGAAGCTCCAGTGTCCCCCGGTGACGCCGATCGAGTCGTGGCAAGCCTCGCCCGGGGCGGTATTCCCCCCCCAGTACATCGCCCGCTCGGCCACGACCGGCTCGCTGGATCGCAACCGCACCGAGCAGTCGGACGGCGGGAGCGTGTCGTTCACCCTCACGGTCATGCGCGAGTTGGGCCCAACGGCGAACTTCGGTTGTTCTACGGGCCCCTCAGGCGTCATGTAGGTGGCGCTGATCTCCGCCGGCAGTTCGCCGGGGTTCTGGATGAGCACGTATGTCGTGAATCCCCAGGCGGTGGATCCCTCGGCCAGCAACCAGCCCGGGCCCGGCGCGGCCGCGCCCAAGGAGCAGTGGCCTTCCCTTCGGTCGTTTCGGTACATCGAGCGCTCGGCGACCACGGGCAGGTCCGACACGACCTCGACCGATGCGTCCACGCCCGTGGCGCTCTCCACGTCCCGGGCCATCGAGTACGTGGCCCTGGAGTTCGCCGGGATCGTCTTGTCGAGCGTCACCGGCCCGCGTCCCTCGACCATGTAGGTCAGCTTCACGTTCGCCCGGGCGTCGTTCGGGTTGAGCACCAGCGTCCAGGTCTCGAATCCCCAGGCGGAGGAGCCCTCGGGCAGGTACCAGGTCTCAGACGGCGCGTTAACCCCGATTGAAGTATGTGCCTCGCAGGACCGCGCTCCCTTGCCGGTCCACGTCATGGTGCGGTCGACCGCGATCGTCTTGCCCTCCAGGCAGTCGACCCTGGTCGAGAAGTCCACGTTGTCGATGTCCCAGCGCGGGTCGACCGTGGTCTGGCTCGCGGGCGGGAGGCTGACCGTCCGCCTGCTTATCACGCCGGACCCCGAGGCCGGGTGAGGGTCCATGTAGGTGAGCCGGGCCGTGAGCCGGTCGGCCGACGGGTTCTCGATCGTGATGTAGGTGTCGAACCCCCAGGCGGTGGTGCCCTCCGCCAGGTACCAGGTGGGCAGGGAGATGGAAAAGGTCTTGTCCGTGTTGGACCCGCCCGCCGCGGTGGTGACGGCCACGGCGCCCCCCCGTGAATCAGGCGGGACGACAAACACGATTACGGTATTGCTCCAGGAGACGACCGTGACCGGCGAACCGCCGAGGGTTATCCGGGAGGAACCCTGGGTCGTGCCGAAGTTCTCGCCCTTGACCGTGACGCGCGTGCCCGGGGGCCCCGAGGGAGGAGTGACGGACTTCACCCTCGGCCTCGGGTCCAGGACCCGCGCGTTCGAGGAGAACTCGCTGGTGTTGCCGATCCCGCTGGGGTCGCCGTCGGGGCTGGTCGCGGTAGCCGAGACGTGATCGCCGCCTGCGAGCCCCACCAGTTCGGCCGCGAAGGCGCCCGTGGCGCCGGCCTGGACCGTGGCCAGGAAGGTCTTGCCCTGGCCGTGCCCGCTGGGATCGGCCCCGGGGCCCGTGCTGAAAATCTCCACGATCGCGTTGGGGGGGGCCGTGCCTTCGACCGCCACCTTTCCGTCGCGCACAGGGAAGGTCCCCGATGCGAACTCGGGATAGTTGTAGCCCCTGTTGGGCTTGTCCGGGTTGTTGTTGTTGCGGTCGTTAGGGGTGGGCGCCGTGCCGCCGCCGAACGAGATGCCGAGCTCGCCGTTCCCGAAGATGGAGTTCATGGAAACCCTGTTCCTGAACGCCTCGTTGGTCAGGACGGCTACGCCGCTCCCGGCGTTATTCTTGATGAGGTTATGGCTCACGTCGCAGTCCAGGCTGGCGTCGATCGCCACGCCGTACCCCGCGTTGTTCGCGATGACATTGCCTGTAGTCGCGGACCCTCCCAGGGCGGTCGTGTTCGATCCATCCATGAGGAGGACACCCGAGGACTCGTTGCCCATCGCGGACCCGTCGGGGCCCTGCCCGATAAGGTTGCCCCGGATCGCGCACTCGTTCGAGTAAGACATCATGACGCCCTCGGCCCAGTTCCCAGAGATGACGTTGCCCTCGCCTGGCCCGCCGCCGATGGAGCAGTAATCGGAGCTACCCAGGACAACGCCGTATCCGATGTTTGGAACGATTGTCGTCCCGCCGGCGCCGACGCCTATGAGGTTGCCCTTGATGGTGGTATCGGGACTGTGCTCGACCCCGACGCCGAAGGTCAGGTTCCCGGATATGACGTTCCCGCCCCCGGTGACGGCGGAGCCGCCCTCGCCGCTGGTGAAGGTCACGCCGGAAGCCCCTATGATGCTGCGGCCCGCGAAGTTCTGCAGGAATACTCCCCCCAGCATGTTGGGGATCATCCCATCGCCGCTGGAATCGGTACCGATCAGGTTCCCCTGTACCCTGGTGTCGAAGGCACCGTCTACCGCGACGCCCGACAGGCCGTTCCCCGAGATCACGTTGCCCTGCCCCGGAACGGTGCCCCCCACCACGTTCTCGCCGCACTCGCCCTGGATCAGGACGCCGTTGCCCTCGTTCGCGAGCTCCACGCCGCCGGTGCTGTCCGTCCCTATCAGGTTGCCCATGACAGAGTTGAACGGAGATTCGATCCTGACGCCGTCTTCGGTGTTGCCCGAGATGACGTTGCCCTCGCCCCCCGCGCTTCCGCCGACCTGGATTTCCGTCGATGTCTCCTCCACGTATACGCCGGACAGGGCGTTGGGGACGCCGGACGTACCGGCGGAGTCGGTTCCTATATAGTTGCCAAGGACTGAACAGCTTTCAGATTCCGCGAAGAGCACGCCGCAGGCGCCGTTTCCCGAGATCACGTTGCGCTGCCCGTAGCCGTTGCCTCCGATGGCGCAGCCGGTGGTCCCCGAGCGGACGTAGATACCGTCGCCCGAGTTGGCCAGTTCCCCGGCCCCGCCCGCGTCGGTACCCACGTAGTTGCCGTAAATCTCGCTGTCCCGGGTGTTCACCACCGTGATCCCGGACTGGGTGTTGCCTGATATCACGTTTCTCTCGGAGGGAGCGGTGCCACCTACGACGTCATTGTTCGACGCGGTCAGGTAAACGCCGTAGGTGTTGCCGAGGGCCGCCTCCCCGGCCGGATTGGTGCCAATGAAGTTGCCCCTGATCGCGTTGCCGTCCCCGCCGGACACCAGGACCCCCGCGGACGGGTGCCCTGATATGACGTTCCGGTTCGCGAAGTCCGAGCCTCCTACAACATTCAAGGTCGCGCTGTTGATGAAGACGCCGGTAACGCCGTTTCCGGACGCGGTGCCGGACGCGTCCAGGCCTACGTGGTTGCCGTCCACCTGGACCCCGGTGACCCCGGTCTCTATCACGATCCCGTTCTGCTGGAAGTCGTAGATCGCCAGGCCGCGTACGCCGCCGATCGACGCGGCGGCCCCGCGGAACTCCAGGCCGCTTCCGCCGGCCGACGACCCGTCGAGGTTGATCATGATCGTCGCGGGAGTGCTCTCGGAAGGCGGCTGTGAGCCGTCCTGGCTGTAACCGTCTATTAAGAGCGAATCGGTAATGTAAGGCATGACCGACAGGGGCGATATGGTATGCGGCCCGGCCCCGGGAATACTGAACTCGATGACGTCGACCCCCGGAGCCGCGTTGGCGTCGATGATCGCCTGGCGCAGGCTGCCCGCTCCTGAGTCATTGGTATTCATCACGGTGAAAACGTCGGCGCGCGCCTGCCCCCCTGACATGATGATGAGGACCGCGGCACAGAGGAATACCGGCAAAGGCAGCGCAATAACCCTGGAACGTACTTTCATGACTCCACCCCCGGAAAGTGACCGTCCACGCCATAAAGATTCCAGTTACCTTACCCGCAGATTCTATCACCCGCGAGACCGCCCTGCCGCAACCCGTCGCGCCGGTTCCGGCGGAGCCCCTGGTATACTTGTTATCGCGGCGGCAGGCCGCGCCGGCAGCTTGGAAGAAAGCGGGGTAGCCGTGGAATCCGTGATGACCTTCGAGGAAAGGCTGGCCTCGGTCCTGGGGGGGGACACGCCCGACAGGGTGCCTTTCATCCCGCTCATTTATTATTACGCGGCAACCTACTCCGGTGTGCCGACGCTCGAGTTCCTCACAGGCATGAGCGCGTTCCGCAGGGCGATGGACGCCTGCTTCTGGGAGGTGGGCCCCTGGGACGCGTTCTACACGCTGCCTTTCACCATGGACGCTCCCCGGTACGACATTACCTGGGGGGGCGGACTGGGCATGAAGCCGGTGTTCCCGGAGGGCGAGACCGGCTCGGTCCAGGTCCTGCAGGCGCCCGAGTCGGAGACCCTGATGGAAGCCGAGGATTACGAGCTCATCATGGGATTCGATTTTCCCGGCAAGGCGTACCCGCTGCTGCGTTTCATGCTCGAGCTCATCTCGCGCTACGCGGAGGAGGAGCCGGGCGCGCGCCTGTGGCTGCGGCGCTTCACACCCGGCCTGGTAAGGCTGGGGGCAAGGTGGCTTCTGGAGATGGACCGCTGGCGCCTCAAGGGGATCCCCAGCTTCATATCGTTCAGCCTGGAGGCGCCTTTCGACGTGTTCAGCATGGCCCGCGGGCTTACCGGTTTCGCGCTCGACCTCCACAGGCGGCCGGACGAGATCGCCCGGGCATCGCTCAAGCTCGCGGAAAGCGTCGCCTTCACGGCCCGGCTGGCGTGCGCGGCGACGCGGGTAAAGAGGTTCTTGCTGCTGACGCACCGCTCGTCCAACGACTTCATCTCTCCAAGAGTATTCGAGCGATGCGCCTATCCCTCGATCAAGCTCATCGCCGAGGAATTGACGCGGCACGGGATCGCCTTCGGGATGCACATGGACGGTAACTGGGACGAGAACCTCGAGCTGATGACCGACCTGCCCGAGAATACGTACTTCCAGTTCGACGGCAGCACGGACATCTTCAGGGCGAGACAGGTCCTGGGCGACAGGTACGTCATCATGGGCGACGTCAACTCCAACATGCTCGCGCTCTGCGGCGAGGCGGAGGTCGAGGAGTACTGCCGCAAGCTCATCGACAAGGTAGGAGCCAAAGGCCGCTTCATTCTCTCCTCCGGCTGCGAAGTCCCCACCAACGCCAAACCACAAAACCTCCGCACAATACTCCAAACCGTCCGCAACCACGGCCGCTACTAAAAAGGGTCAAACCCGATTTTGGCGCGTTTTTGTTGCGAAAAGGGCCATGCCGGGCGTGGCGCGGAGTGCCGGAAGAACCGGCCACGCGTGTCTATTCGAGGGGGCGGAGGTCAAGGATGCGCAGGGCCTTGAGGCTGACGGTAGGGTCGAAGATCTCGCTGAGTTCGACGAATTCGACCTTCGCCCGCATCTCGACCGCGACCTGGAGCCTCTTTTGCAGCTCGCTCGCGATATCGCCCCTGGGCCGGTCCTCCAGCGCGCCTACCTTGATGATCAGTTCGTCGCCCGAGTAGGGGTCGTCGGGATCCTTCCTGGTCAGGACAATCTGGTACTCGGCGACCCCCGCGGTGTTGGCGATCTCGTCCCGCAGTATCTCCGGGTTGATTAGAGTCCCCTTCAGGTTGATGAGCTCGGTCGTGCGGCTCGCGTACGTGCTGCCCACGGCGACTTCCAGCCGCATGCCGGTCCGGCCGCAGAGCGGGCAGGGCTCGTGGGTGATAGCCGCGTAGTCGCCGATCACGTAGCGCAGGAGAACGGTCCCGGTCCTGTTCAGGTGCGTAACGCAGAGCAAGCCTACTTCACCGTCGCCCAGGCGCTCGCCCGTCTTCTCGTCGACCACCTCAAAGAAATACAGACCGGGGTCGGGCGAGTGGCACCCCGAGAACTCCTCGCACTCGGGCATCGCTCCCTGCATCTCCGTGCACCCGTATGAGTTCGAGATGAACGGGCGGTCGGCGCCCATGTTCTCCAGGCGCATGCGGATGTCGTCCCGCATGCCTTTCGGGGCGGCTTCTCCCAGCAGCTCGCACCCCTCGATGCTGGAGTAGTCGCGCCCCTGCTCCTCCGCTTTCATGATGATCCGCCGGATGAAGCTTGCTACGCCTATGAGCGCCTGGGCCTCGACGCGCTCGATCAGCTCTATGGCGTAGTCCATCGAGCGGTGTATGAGGAACTCCTCGTGGGGCATGCCGGTGCACGCGGCCGACCCCTGCCCGAAGATGGACATGGTCGCGATATCCCGCGCGCGGAAGAAGCCGATGTGCGGGATCGGCCCCAGCGGGAACAGGTTGACCGTACGTATCCCCGAAATGGCGCCCCCTATCTTGATCGCCCGGAAAAGGAGCTGGAACGTCGCGTAAGCATCGTGGATCGTGTTGTAGAAAGGAGTCGGGACGCCGGTGGTCGTGCCGGTCGTATAAGTGACCTCCCACAGCCAGTCGTACAGCGTGGGGTTCGTCAGCTTGAGCCTGAAAGCATCGGGGTCGGCCATGTAATCGCGCTTGTATGTGAGCGGCAGGGAGGTAAGGTCGTCGACGGTCCGGATCTTCCCCGGATCGATCTTCTCCCGCTTGAAGAGCTCCTTGTAGAACGCGCCGCCGTCGCATACCCGCTCCAACTGGCGGCACAGGTTCCTGTTCTGCAGGGCGCGGATCTCCTCCGGAGGCATGAAGTTGGGATCGTCCACGTCCGCCGCGAACATGGGTTCGCTCTCGATCACCCTGCGCGTGTTTTCCGGGGTGGTCTCAAGAAGTATCGCGGAGCCGTCCGCGTCCCGCATCCTCAACATCGCTTCGCCTCCTTTGCTAAAAAGGTGACATAAAATCTATTAGAGGATACGGCCGCAATCAAGAGATGGGCTGTCTTTTCCCGGGTCCCGCGGCCCGGGCACGCGGGATCATGGCGGGCCCGCCGCCCCGCTCGCGGCGCGGGCGCGGCAGGCGGAGCGCTACCGGTCTATCTCGAAGACACAGCAGGGCTCACCCATGGCACTGCAGCTCACCTCTCGGGCTTCCACCCTCTCGCCCAGCAGCGAGCTGGCGTGGCCGGCGATGAAGCCTGTGAAGAACTGGCATACGGGCCTGTCAGACGGACCCAGGTACCCGGCCTCCTGCGAGTTGAACAACCTGACCCTGATGGGGCGGGACTCGAAGTCGAAGTCCACGCGCCCCCAGCCCCCCTCGTTGAGGATGAGCCGGGTAACCATCCTCTCGATGTGGTTGAAGAAGCGCGCCATGTGGGGGTCCGTGCGGATCCTATCCATGATCTCGCTGTTGTAGATGAGCGGCACGAGGGCCTTCGGGGACCAGCGGCCGCTCTTGAGCGCTTCCTCTCCCTCGTAGTAGCAGGCCTTGAACCCGATGTCGTAGAGCAGACGCTCCTTCTCCTCTTCGCTCACGATGCTCGCGAAGGTCTCGTGGAGTATCTGTATGAACTCGGAGCCGTAGAGCATCTCGTCCACCCCGCCGATGCCGATGCGCCCGGCGCCCACGTCCACGTCATGGATCTCGAAGGCCGTGCTGCCCATGAAGGCGCGGACCATCACCTTGAGCTTCCCGGAAAGGTAAGGAGCGTTGGCGATGGGTCTAAGGCAGACCCGGACGAACAGGGGGTGCCTATCGAGGAAGTCCAGCAGGGCCACCAGGAACCTGACCTTGAGCATTGCCGCCACCTTTCTCGCGTTGGACACGACGCATGCGGCAGGATACACGGCTGCAGGGGAACAATCAAGAACGCGCGACAGAGTGCCGCGCCTCCGGACCCGCGCAGCCGGGATGGCTATCCGGCCTTCCGTGAAAGGGCCGGGGGAGCGGGCGGGCATCGCGCGCGGCGGCCCGGGTCGTCAAGGCTCGCGTTAAAGGAATCGACGCTCACTGCGCAAGGGTGGACGTCTGCAGTCGGCGCTTCAGGGGAGATATGAAGCGGGGAGACCTTCTAGGAGAGCAGGACCACTTCCAGGATCTCGGCCAGGATCTCGGTGTCGAAAGGCTTGTTCAGGAAGCACTCGATCCCGAGTTCCCGCGCCTTGTCGACCTTGTCCCCGTTGCCGTAGGCGGACATTATGACCACGGGCACGTCCGAGGACTTCCGTAGCTCCTCGAGCGCCTCCAGGCCATCCATCTCAGGCATGACGACGTCCAGGAGGATGATGTCGGGCTTCCGCTCGGAGGCCACTTTCAGGCATTCCTTTCCGCTACGCGCGGAAAGAACATTGAACTCAACGGGATCCAGGCCGTCGGTCAACTTCTTGACGGTAATCGGGTCATCGTCAGCTATCAGGACAGTTTTCACTACGCATCACAACCTGACCGCCTGTACCAGCCGATTCCATAATGACTAACGTACCCCGCCCCCATTTCGTTCCCCTTCAGTCGGATCCCCGGACGGCCGTTGCGGGTACCATCGAGAGCGAGGCTTCCCCCCGGACCGGCGGGCGGCCCCGGCGGAGAAGCGAAGCCCGCCCGCCTGTTCTTGGCGGCCCGACCTTGGTATCATGACTACTGCAATCCGGCGCCGGTCAAACGGCTCAGCCGGGCGCGCGCAGGGCCTCGTAGCTCAGTTGGATAGAGCAACGGTTTCCTAAAC
>CAZAIS010000022.1:0-13207 GCA_964485255.1 uncultured Acidimicrobiales bacterium
CGCCGCGCTTCATCCTGTGGCGCGCGCGGGACCGGGGGCTCAGGCATCGTTGCCGGGGACTCCGGCGGGAGCGGCTGCCCGCCCGGTGGAATAGGCGCCGCCCGCATCTGCTCAGTTTGACGCCTGGAAGGATCCGGGGGCTGCGGTTGTGGTTGCGCGGGCTGCGGTACCACCCCGGACGGCTGAGCGGTCGGCGGCACCTGAAACGGTTGCGGCTCGAGAGTCGAGGGCGGTTGCTCCACGGGGGGAAACACCTGCCTGCCCGCCGCCTCGGGCGGACGCGTCTCCCGGCGGGGCGCGGCCTCCTTCCCGGAACCCTCCGCGTGGCGGCCTCGCCGCTTGCTCTTTTTCTCCCTGTCGGCCATGTGCGTTACCCTCTGCCGTGGCTTGTTCTATTCCCGTTCATAGTAATATTCACGCAAAGTGCGGCCTTTCCCTTATCGGCCACAATGACGATAGAAACCATTGAAGGAATGTAAGCGCCCCGGTGTTACGACGGCCCGGGCGCCTCGAGAAGCTCGATGCCGCGGGCGGCCCTGCCGTCGGGTCCGTGAAAGGCTGAAGCGTGCGAAGGAACCTGACCTCGGTAAAAACCAGGCTCATAGCGGGGACTATCGTCGAGTTGTTGATCTTCCTCCTGATAGTCCTGGGAATTGCGGCGTCCACGAGCCGCTCCGACCGCGGCGACGAGCAGATCCGATATTCCCTGCGCCGCCTCTCCCTGGCGCAGGATATCTCGAAGAACGCCGGTCTCGAGATGGACAGGGCGGACCGCCTTATCGCTTCGGGCGGAATCGCCGGCTCGGAGGCGGACTATACTCGTCTCGTTCAGGACTCCTTTCTCTCCTGGGCGGAATCCCTTCGCGACAACATCAACCTGTCCGGTGACTCGAGCCTCGGTCTACGGCAGAAGAGCGCCCTCACCAGGGTCGAAGCTCTCAGGAAGAAGTACTCGTCAATCGCCAGGCAGATCGACGAGGCTGTCGAAGTGAGCGGGTCGGGCGACGCCGCGAGGGCGGTCTCCATAGCGGCCGGCGCGCGCAACCTTTACATGCAGGCCTTCCTGCCGGGCCTCGACGCTCTGGTCGAGAGCGAGCAGGCGAACGCGGCCGCGGCGGACTCCATCTCCAAGTCGGCTACCAGCAACGCGAGGGTCATCCCGCTCGTGCTTGCGCCCTTCGGCCTGGTGATAATCGCGGTAATATCGTTTCTCATACTGAGGGACATCACCGGCTCTCTGGCGATCCTGAAAGAGGGGGCCGTGCGCCTGGGGGAGGGCGACCTGGACGTCGTCATCGATACCGGCGGGGACGATGAGTTCAACGAGGTGGCGGACGCCTTCAACCAGATGGCGGCTGAGCTCAAGCACAAGACTGAGGAGCTCCGTCAGTACGCCCACACCGTCTCCCACGACCTCAAGGGACCGCTCACCTCGGTGATGCTTGCCGGCAACCTGCTCATCGAGGAGCTCGAGCCCAGGGGCCTTTGCACCAGGGAAGGAATGCCGCTCGACGAGCTCGCGCGGATGATGAACGACAACGTCGGCAAGTCGACGGCCTTCATCGACCAGTTGCTGCACCTCGCGGAAGCCGGCCAGACGCCGTCAGAGGTCGAGGATGTGCGGTTGTCGGAGGTGGTCGAGCAGTTGCTGGAGGAGCGCAGGGGCGATCTCGAGGACAGGGGGATCGAGATAAGGGTCGAGGGAGATCTCGGCACCGTGCTGGCCAGTCCCGCGCACATGTACCAGTTGTTCGCCAACCTCGTCTCCAACGCGATCAGGTACAGCACGGGTGAGAGTCCCGTCATCGTCATCGCCTGCTCCGGAGAGAATGACCAGGGCGCCCGGGCGTACCGCGTGAGCGACAACGGCCCCGGCATCGATCCTGACATTATCGACACCATCTTCGAGCCGTTCTGCAAGGGCGAGGACGGGGAGTCAGGCATAGGCCTCGCGACCGTGGCCAAGATCGTATCCGTTTACGGCGGCGCGATCACCGGGCGCAACGAGGGCGGCGCCGTATTCGAGTTCACTCTGAAGAACTGGCAGGACTCCGGTTCTTCATGACGCGAATCGAGGCCGGCCCCTCGACGGGTACGTCGGCGCTGACGTCCCCTCCAGGCTCCCTCCCCGCCCGGGTCGGCGTCCGGTGAAGCGCGAGAGTCCGGCGTGACCGGCGGCCCTGTCGTCTGTCGCGCCGGTGGCGCGGACCTCCTCTAGGACACGGGGCGCCGGGGAGTAAGAAGCAGCGTGCCGGCCGCCTGTTCCATGACCTTCTCGCGGCTGTACGGGAGCGGAAAGTAATCCACGTCGCACCAGACGGGGAAGTGGTCCTTGTAATGGGGGCTGAGCCTGTGCCCCGATTGACCGACGTCCAGAACCGCCCTCGAGTTGTCGAGATCGCTGAAGTCGATGATCAGCCGCAGGACCGGGCCCGCGTAAGCCGCGTGGCTCGCGCGGTCCGGCAGGATCGCCATGTCGGTGCACCCGCCCATCGTACCTCGGGCCAGCAACTGCGTAAGGTTGTCGCTGCATGCCGGAGAAGCGTTGACCGTGTCACCCTCCCCGTCCCTCGGCACCGGGCCGACGTTGAATATCCTGTCCAGCGGCCAGAAGAGGCCGAGGAGGTTCTGGCAGGTAAGGTAGTGCACCCGCCCCCATCTCCAGGCCGACTGGTCGCTCGTCTCGAATACGCGCTCCAGGTCCGCGACCCCCTTCTCCAGGGACTCGAGCACCGCCTGCTCGAAGGAGTCCGCACCGGGAGGCAGCCAGTAGCCGTCCAGCGACCCGAGGATGTTCTCCAGCGCGAGGCTGCACGTGGTCCAGCCCGTCGTGTACTCGGCGAACAGGGTGCTGCCCAGCCTGTGGCGCAGCAGGTCCTCCCGGAGGTGGTGCCAGGAGTAGTAGTAGATCGACATGGCCACGGAGTCGGCGCGGGCCATGAAGTCCCACTCCGCGAGCCGGGCGGCCGCTTCCACGGCCGGCGCGGAGAGTTCCTTTCCCCCGGCGCCGGCGGCCGCGCGTTGGACGAACAGCGCGAACGTCCTGCCGGGAAACGTGAATGAGTCGCCGTGGATGAGCGGCATGTCTTCGGGCGCCCAGCGGTCCCTGGTCCTGAGGAGCTCGGAAATCCTGCCGTTCCGGTAGGGCGCCTCCCATGCCCGGGTTATCAGCTCGCCGTAACCTTCGCTGACGATCTTCGAGTTGGCGGTCGTGATGAACCCTTCCTCAGGGTTGATGGCTCTCGGCATTCGCTCGAACGGGACGTACCCCTCCCACTCGCACTCAGCGGTAGAGCCGTCGCAGGGGACGCTGCCGTCCCCCTTCGCCCGCTTCGGGATCTTCACCGACGCCATGTACCCGATGTTGCCGTCGATGTCCGCGTACACCTGGCTGAGGGCGGGGCCAACGAAGTTCTCCATCGAGCCGACGAACTCGTCCCAAGAGCGGGCGTGGTTCTGCTTGATCATGGCGTCCAGCGAATCGAGCGTGGTGTCCTGGCTGACCCACTTCAGCGCGAGCCCCTTGTCTCCCTTGCGCTTGATGACGGGCCCGTGACCGGTGATGAGGATCCTCAGCCTGCGGTCTCTACCGAAGCGAACCTTGACGTCTTCCTCCACGACCTCGGCCTCGCGCCATTCGCCCTCGTAGAGGTAGCGCGTGGATTCCCCGGACTCGAACGTCTCGACGTACAGGTCCTGCGTGTCGGGGCACAGGCTCGTGGCGGTCCAGCCGCAGTACCCGTTATGCCCGTAGGGGATGACGGGCAACCCAGGGAAGCCGGCTCCGATGATGTCCATGTCCGGGGTCGTCAGGTGGCAGAGGTACAGCATGCCCGGGGCGTTGTGCTGGATGTGAGGGTCGCCGCAGAGTATCGGCTTGCCGGTCGTCGTGTGGTCGCCGTCTATCGCCCAGTTGTTGGAGCCGAAGGCGGCGCGCGTGACGAGGCCCGCCGCAGGTTCGATCCAGAGGCCCCCGGCGGGTTCTTCGTCGAACCCCCAGTCTATCTCTTCGCCAGGATCCAGCGTCTCCGTGGCCGGGCCGGTGCCGTCGACTTTCACCGGCGGGTTGTTGTACGGGGCCGTCTCGGGCAGCAGCTCAAGGGCGCGGTCGCGGCCGAGCGCCCGGATGAGTTTCTCGCGCATGAGGTCCGCGAGCCAGAACGAGTCGAGAAGCCATGTCGTGAGCAGGCCCAGGGCGAGGCAGTCGGCGTGCGTCCACGGCCGGGGGCGTCCCTTGAGGAACATGAACTCGAACGGCAGCCGCGCGGCCGGGCCCGAGAGATAGGCGTTCACCCCGTCGCAGTACGCCGCCAGCGCCTCACGAGACTCCGAATCCAGGTTTCGCGAGAACTCCCGGGCGATGCGCGACAGCCCTATCGTCCGCATGAACCTGTCCATGTCTACGCCCATCGCCCCGACGGCTTCCGCGAGCGTTCCGGTGGCCAGGCGAAGCATGGTCTGCATCTGGACCATCCTGTCCTGCGCCATCACGTATCCGAGGGCGCGGTACGCGTCCAGGTCGCTTCCTGCCGTGATGTGCGGGATCCCCGCGCGGTCGAAAACGACTTCAACCTCGTCGTCCAGGCACGGAAGCCCGAGTTTTCCGCCGGTCCGGGGCATCGACAGCCTGAGCCTGAGGGCGACGTAGCCCGCGGTCGCGGCGATTGCTGAAGGAAGGCCCAGCAGGGCCAGTTTAGCGGTCTTCTTCATCGGAGCACCTCATTTTGTTTGTTGTTCCGGGTCGCGCGTCAATGGGAAGACGCCGTCCCGGATGCTGCCCGGCAGTGGGCCGGGCCAGCCAATAATAGCATTTATGGCCCGGCGGCGGCCGGCGGCGGCGGCCGCTGGTACCACCTGTAAGGGGTCCTTCTCTCGCGCGGACCTGCGTCCCGGCGGCGGGGGGCCGGACGGCACCTGTGAGAACGGATTCGGCAGGCCCCGGCCACGGACGCTTCTCGCGGAGGCGCGGCCGGCGGCGGTTGGAAAAGCGAACGCCGCGCCCGTCTCTTCCACTTCGACGATCAACACTGCCCCCTCGGACCGGCGCGGGATCCTGGCCCGCCCTGTCTTCCGCGGTGGTGCGGTATAATCAGCGGGCTGAGTCGAGATCGGGGATCGGGCGGGCGCCTTGGTTGATTACCGAAGAGTCATAAGAATCACCCTCGCGGCGGTGGCGGTCACCGCATGCGCTATCCTGGCGCCACCGGTCGCTGCCCTCGTCATTTTCCTCGTATTCGTGAAGACCCTTCGAGGCGGCCCTCCCGAGCGCCTCCGCGATCCCGTGAGGCGAGGCACCTGCGAGGTTTCGCCGCCGGCACTGCGGGCGGGGGGCGATCCCGTCCCGGTTACGATAACCTACACCGCCGGCGCGGGCGGCGTCCCCGAGGGAGGAACACTCCGGCTCTGCCCGACCAAGGTCCTCAGGTATCGCGAGGACGCCTGGCAGTTAAGGCTCCAGTGGGGCAACGGATGGGGCAGGCTCCAGCGGAAGAATCCGGAGAAGGCCAACTACCTCGAGGTGCGACCAGGGCGCGACGACGTCGAGCTCTCCGTGACAATGATGGAGAAGGCGATGGACCGCACCCAATTGATGTGGCTCAAGCGAAAGCTCCTGCAGAAGCTGGGGTTCAAGCTGCCGCCCCTCGACCCGCGCGACGTCTTCCTCGCGAACCAGAAGATCTCGGTCCGCGTGGAGCGGGGCGCGCTGTCCGAGGGAGACGCCGTCGAGTTCGTCCTGGGCGCCGGCAGGGGTTTGCGCCCGCCGCTCGGCGCGGTCGGCACGGATTTCGCGGTCGAGGTAGACAGGGCCGGCTCGGGCGACTTCGAGCTCGAGGCGTCCTTCGCTCACCTCGAGGCTCCCGGCGGCAGGCCCGCGGCGCTCGAGGTGGTCGCCCCCACCCTGGCACCAGCGGGGGAATACATACGTGTGCTCGTCAGGTGCGTCGATTCCAACGCCGTCCTTTCGCCCGAGTTCTCCGGTGCTCTCTCGATCTTGGCCGAGGGGCCGATCGAGTCGCCCCGGACCGCCGTCATGCCCGAGAGCGGCGCGGGGGTTGCATGGTTCCAGGCGCGCGTGACCGGTCCGGGTGTCGGGCGCCTGCTCGTCAGGGCGGACGCCGGAGGTCTCGAGGGAACGAGCAACCCGGTGGTCTGCAGCGGCGCCGGTCATCGCGTCCTCTGGGGCGACCTGCACACGCACTCGATGGTCTCGGACGGCACCCAGGAGCCCTGGTACCTCTACCACCGGGCGCGCGACCTTCTGGCCTGGGATTTCACGGGCATTCCGGACCACGACAACTGGAGCCTAGGGGAGGAGCGGGCGAAGACTCCCGAGGAGCTCGATCTCATGTTCCGCGCCGCGGACGAGAACTACAGGCCGGGGGAGTTCGTTACCTTCAAGACGTACGAGTGGACGCACCACGTCCTCGGGCATCGCAACGTGCTCTTCGGCCCCGATGAGTCGCCGGTGTTCCCGCCGATGACGGATGCGCGCAGCGACACCCCCGCGAAGCTGCTGGACGGGCTGGCCGGGCGCGACGCGCTGGTTATTCCCCATCACCCCGCCTGGAAAACGCACTTCGGCGAGATGCGTTTCGACTTCGGCCCCCGCTGGGGTGACGAGGACGCCGGGGCGGGACTCCAGCGGCTGGTGGAGGTGTACTCGAGACACGGGAACTCCGAGTTCTACGGGTGTCCGAGGCCTATCTCCCACACGTGCCTGGTTGAAGGACTGAAGGGCAGCGCTATCCGCGCGGTTCTCGGCAAGGAATACGCCGGCGCCAGGTCCGGCAGCTACGTGCGGGACGCGCTCGCGGCGGGCTACCGGTTCGGGCTCATAGCGGGTAGTGACGAGCACCTGGCGGGCGGGGATCCCCGCAGGGCTCCCACGCAGGTGTACGGGGGCGGCCTGACGGGCGTCTTCGCCGGCGGCGCCACGCGCCCCGAGGTATGGAACGGACTGGTAAACCGGCGCGTGTGCGGTACTACCGGCGCGCGCATGCTGCTGGAGTTCAGCGTCAACGGCGTTCCCCACGGCGCGGAAATCGATTCCGACGCGGCGCCCCGGATAACCGGGCACGTTGTCGGCACCACCAGGTTGAACCTTGTCGAGATCGTGAAGTTCGACTCCAAGGGCTACCAGGAGATCTGGCAGGGCGGCGGCGGGCGCGAAGCCGTGATAGATTCAACGGACCGGTCGTTCCGGGAAAACTCCTTTTATTACATGCGGGTTATCCAGGAGGACGGGCACCTTGGGTGGGCCGGTCCCACCTGGGTCGATTACACGCCGCTCGGCAGGATCTGAAAAAGCGCGATGAAAACGGGCCCCGCGAGAGCGAGGCCCGTTCCTTTCTTCTGGTGGTGTGTCGTCCTCAGGGCTTGAGGTCCGCCGGCATGCCGGGCGTGCTGGTGATGTCCGTGCCGTAGTTCTTGACGACCCACTGGCCGTTCTCCTTGTGAAGCACGAAATACGCGTCCGGTATTTGCGCCTGGGCGGGCCAGTCGGCGAGGAAGAGCTGCCAGTTGGCGTCCACCCTGCTCGATTTCAAGTAGGTTATGGTCAAGCTCGTTGTCGCGATCCCCTGCTGCGTCAGGTAGTTCGTTATCACCTGCGATTGTGACAGGGTCGGGGTTGGTGTCGGGGTCGGTGTGGGCGTGGGCTGGGGCAGGTCCATCCAGAGGTCCTCCGGAGCCCCGTCACCCTGCAGCTCCTGCTTGGTCATTGCCTTGCCGTCGTCGATGACCGTCCACAGGTTGTTGACCTTCTTCAGCAGGAAGTACGTGGGTGGCCGGCCTTGTGGCACCCCCTCGTCGATCTTCCAGATCGGGTTCTGCGTGCTCTGCTTTACCACGCTGAATGTCCAGTTGGAAGCGTCGATGCCATTCTTCTTCATGAAGGCGATCATCGCCTGGACCGGGGTGTTGCTCTCGACTTCCCCGGGCTTGCGGTCGGGCTGCTTTGACGCGATGACGGTAAAAGTGAACTCGTTGCTCTCGCCGGTGCTGGTCATCACGGTCACCCCCTGTACCGCGGCGGGAAGCCCGGCAGGGACCTTCACGGTAACCAGAACGCTCGTCCACGCGACCACGTCGGCGACCTTCGAGCCCACGTGTACCACGCTGTTGCCCTGTGTTTCCCCGAAGCCCGATCCTATGACGCCGATCTGGCCTCCTGAAGCCGCCGCGGGCGGATCGATGTCTGTAATCAGGGGTTTGTCCCCGGTCGCCTTCGAGCCGCATCCCGCGCCGAGACCGATCGAAAGCAGAGCGATGAGCAGCAGCGACGCGGCCAGGATTATCCTATTCCTTCCCCTCATGTGACCTCCTCTAAGTGGTGGGACCGTGCAATCCCGCAACCCTTATTGCACGATTGTTCTTCCCGCCCGGCGTGTTTCCCTTCAAGGGCGCCCGGAAGCGGAGGATGGACTTGCTCTCGGCGGTCCGCAGGGCGCAAGCGGAACGGAAAACGGCTCCTCACAAATATTTGTGGGCGCCCGATTGTCCGCGTCTCTTGCGGTTATGCGTTTCTTCCCCGTTTTCAAGGTATATGAATCCAGGTAACGATCCACCTGACGCCGGTTCGTATAGCATGATCAGTCCTCTGCTGGAATCATGCCCATGACCCGCCCACGGATTCTTGTGAGGACCCGAAAAAGTAAACAAAAAAGTAAAAAGTGAACGACGCCATTCACGCGCGGTTGCGCCTAGTCTTCAGCTTCACCGGGTTTCGCGAACATGGGAGGCCGGTAGGTGGCGTAGCGCAGCTTGGAGACGACCGTTCCGGCGCTGCGGGTGAAGACATTGGGATTGATGCACTCTATGTATCTCGGGAGGATGCGCTCGTTCTTGTTTATGACCTCGGCGACCTTCTTGGGGTCCATGTACTTCAGGACCTCGCCCATGAAATCGAGCGTGTCGCTCATCGATTCAGCGATCGTCTTGGCGTCGAGATTGGATGTAAGGGCCGCAATGAAACCCGCGTTCTCGTTGATCGCCTCGGCGACCGCACGGGGGTCCATGCCCTCCATTACGCCAGCTATCAGCTCCTTGTTGCTGCCAAGCCTGCCACCGAGTTTCCCGAGAGTCCTCATTAGAGACACTTTGCATCCCCCTTCCGGTCGACGATCCGCCGGCATCTCGCTACTGACCGAGGTTTACGCGGTAAAACAAACTTATAACCTATCAGAACTGGTTGGTCAAATCCTTCTTTCCGTTTTCTCTCTACCGCGGCTGCCCGTCGGGCCCCGATGGTGCTCGATCGCGCCTCGGAGCCCCGCCGACCCTCCACTCGAAGAGAGAAGCGGGGCTCTCGCCCCGCCCCTCTCGCTCGATCGTCATTCACGTGTCCTTGTCCGGCCGCTCCTTACTGTACCTGCTGCTGCGGCGCCTGTTGCTGTCCCGGCGCCGTCTGCTGGGACTGAGGTGCCTGCTCTCCCCCGTCCTGGTTGCCGCTGCCCTCCTTGTCGTTACGGTCGTTCAACTCCTGTCGCTGCTGCCGCCACCGGGGTAGCTCTCCCTCGTTTCCGGGCGGCCATCGCCTGAAGTCATGCATGCCGGGCCCGCCCCGGCCGCGCGACCAGCGATCTCCTCTTGCGCCGTGCCCGAAATCCCCGGTCACGGCAAGCGTTATGGTCGAGGCCAGCAGCAGTACCACCGCGACCGACAGGACGATCAGCGCGACCTGCGTCCAGTCACGCTTCCTCCCCGAACCCTCCTCCTTGGGCGGATCGGGTGCCTTCACCTCCGCCTTCGGCGGCTCGGGGATCTTCGCCTCCGCCGCCGGAGTCTGGGCGGTCTTGTCCGCGGAAGGATCGACCTCGGGGTGGTTCCCGGTTTCATCCATAAGCGACCTCCTGTTCCAGGTGAACGAATGCTCGAAGTCCTGACGATGCCACGAGTCTAGCCCCTCAACCTGAATAATCACTGAGAACACCCGGCCCGCCCGGGGAGACGGCGGTGCTTAACCTGCTAATAAAAAACGCCGGGTTCTTCGATGTATTTACCGCAACGTGAAGAACCACGCTCATGAGGTCTATACTGGTGCTCATCCGAACAGGGGGGTCATGATGTGCACGAAGGCGGTTCGCGTCACGGCGGCTTTTTCGATCGTGCTGGTGGGAATTCTCGCGGTCATGCAGATCACCGCACCGGTGGGGGGCCGCGTGCTTGCCGCGGACGACCCCGCCCACCCGTCGAATCCCGTCAAGCTGGTGTTCGTTCATCACTCGTGCGGAGAGAACTGGCTCGCCGATTTGCCGTCCGGTACCGCCGGGGGGCTGGGCGTAGCTTTGCGCGACAGCAACTACTTCGTGAGCGACACCAACTACGATTGGGGTCCGGGGGGCATCGGGAGTTCCACCAATATCGGATCCTGGTGGACCTGGTTCCGGGGGCCGGACAGCCCTAACTACCTCTCGGCGCTGTACGGTGAGAGCGGGCAGTGGTCCGACTACTCCCGCATGGAGACGGACCCCGGCGGTGAGAATACGGTCGTCATGTTCAAGTCATGCTACCCCAACTCCGGGCTGGGGGGCAGCCCCGGAGACGCGCCCACCCCCATCGCCGGCAATCCCCTTCGCGGTGACGACACGGACGAACCCGGCATTCTGACCGTCGGAAACGCCAAGGGCATTTACGTCGACCTGCTCAACTACTTCCGGACGAGGCTCGACAAGCTGTTCGTGGTCATCACCGCGCCGCCGCTTCGTGACGGCTCCTACGCCGCGAACGCCCGCGCCTTTAACAACTGGCTCGTGAACGACTGGCTCGACGGGTACGCGAACGACAACGTGTTCGTCTTCGACTACTACAACGTGCTCACCAGCAACGGCGGCTCGGCGAACGTCAACGACCTGGGGGCGGCCGGCGGGAACCACCACCGGTGGTGGAGCAACGGGGTCCAACACCAGGTAGCCTATGGTGGCAACACGCTCGCGTACCCCTCTGGCGACGACCACCCGAACACTCACGGCAACCAGAAGGCCACGGCCGAGTTCGTGCCGCTGCTCAACGTCGCCTACAACCGCTTCAATGGCTCTTCGCCCGAGCCTCCTGTCCCGCCGCCATCGGAATGGAAATCGGCCTTCTACTTCGCCGAAGGTTACACGGGCGAGAACTTCCAGGAGTACGCGTGCCTGGAGAACCCCAACGCCGCCGCGGCGCATGCATGGATTACTCTCATGTTCGCGGACGGCACAGGGCGAGACTGTTACTTCCTGCTCGATCCGTCCAGCCGGCTCACGGTGGACATCAACCAGCTCGCCGGGGCCGGGAAGGAACTCGGCATGCGCGTCGTGTCTACCAGCCCGGACGTGGTCGCAGAACGTCCGATGTACTTCAACTACTCGGGCGCGTGGTCGGGAGGGCACGACGTGATAGGGGCGGACGCTCCGTCGAAGAGGTGGTACTTCGCCGAGGGTACCACCCTAGACGGTTTCGACCAGTACGTAACCGTCATGAACCCCCAGGCCGCCGCCGCGAACCTGGAGTTTCACTACATGGTCGAGGGGCAGGGCGAGGTGGTGGTCGAAGGGACGGTCCGGGGCGGCTCGCGGGCGACCTTCAAGTCGCGCGACCAGCTCGGCCACGGGAAGAACGTGAGCTTGATGCTCACCTCCGACATGGACGTGGTGGCGGAGAGGCCTGTGTATTTCGCCTACGCCGGCCTGGGCGACCACGGCTGGACCGGGGGGCACGTCGTCCTGGGGGCGAACGCGCCGGCGGTCGAGGCTTGCTTCGCCGAGGGGACGACCCGGGGCGGCTTCGAGGAGTGGCTCTGCATACAGAACCCCAACGCGCGGGCCATAGCCGTGCAGGCCGCCTACCTGCTCGGGCCGGGGCAGGGGGAGCCCGTTAGGAAGACGTATCACGTGGCGCCCCTGGAGCGATTGACCGTATCGGTCAACAGGGCGGTGGGGCCCGAGAAAGACGTCTCGGTGAAGCTCACCTCGGATGACGCTTTCATCGCCGAGAGGCCCATGTACTTCATGTACCACGGGGCCTGGGACGGGGGGCACGACGTGATAGGGGGGCGGCCGTCACGCAACGTACTTTTCGCCGAAGGGTACACCGGCCCGAATTTCGAGGAGTGGCTCTGCGTGCAGAACGCCGCCCCGGGGGCCGCGAACCTGACCGTCACCTATTACCCCGAGGGAGCCGTGCCGATCGTCAGGACGCACACGGTTCCGGGCAACTCCAGGTATACGATCGACGTGAACGCGGACGCCGGGGCCGGGCTCTCCATCGCCGCCGGGATCGAGTCCGACAGGGAAGTGCTCGTCGAGCGCCCGATGTACTTCTGTTTCCGGGACGCCTGGAGCGGGGGGCACGACGTGGTGGGGCACCCGGTGCCCTGACGCGACGCCGCGGGCCGGGCGCGCGTTACGCCGTGGCCGATGGTATCATTGGCACATGTTTATGGAAGCGGGAGCCGGCGGCAATCTGAAGACGTGGGTCGATTACCCGGGGAACCCCCTCATCCGGCCCCCGAGCCCGGAATTCCTGCTGGGGGACCCGTCGGTGGTGCTGCCCGGGGACAGCCCCGACGGGCGCTGGCACATGTTCGCCAACACGCTTCTCGGGGTGCAGCACTACACTTCCGGGGACGGCCTGGACTGGGCCAGGCATCGCGTGATAGGGCCGGGTTTCAGGGTGAACGTCGTCAACGAGGGCGGCGCCTTCTACATGTTCTACGAGCACTTCGGCGTCCCGCAGTTCCGCTCGCACGTGGCGGTTCGGCGCTCTCGGGACCTGTGGCGCTGGACCCGGCCCGAGAAGGTGCTGATACCCACGCTTCCCTGGGAAGGCGGCTCGATAAGCCGCAACGTGGGAAACCCGTGCGTGCTCAAGACCGGGGACGGGTTTCGCCTGTATTACAGCGCGGGCGTCGTGTTTCACCGTGACCTGGGCTTCTGCGAGCCGAGGCACATAGGCGTGGCGAACGCCTCCGCCATCATGGGGCCTTACGAGAAGAGCACGCGGCCGATGTTGCCGATGGACCCGGAAGATCCTTACAGGAATCGCGGGGCCGGGGCGATCAAGGTCTACTACGAGGAGGACAGCGGCCGGTACATGGGGTTCAACAACGGGATCTACCTGGACGCTCAGGGCAGGACGCGCTCGGCGATACTGCTCCTTTCCTCGGAGGACGGGCTGACCTGGGACGCGGTCGGGAACGACCCTGTCGTGCGGCCCGAAGGGGATGGATGGA
>CAZAIS010000023.1:0-13204 GCA_964485255.1 uncultured Acidimicrobiales bacterium
GTGGCCTCGGACGCGGGCGACTTCGGACACGCGAGCGCCTGCCTCGGCACCGCGCGATCCCCCTCCGATTCCGCCTCAAGGGTATAATGACGGCGACGCAAATAGGTCACGGGAAGGCAGGGTGCCGGTCATGAAAGATGGATCCCCGTCAACTGTCAGCGCGTATCTGATCGAGGGAATCCTGCGCCAGGGAGTCGGGCACGTTTTCGGCATCCAGGGCGATTACGTGCTCAATTTCTTCGCCCGCCTCAGCGACAGCCCGCTCGAGCTCGTCAACACCTGTGACGAGCAGAGCGCCGGTTTCGCAGCGGACGCTTACGCCCGGGTGACGGGATTCGGCGCGGTGTGCGTGACCTACGGCGTCGGCGGACTCAAGATCGCCAACTGCACCGCTCAGGCGTTCGCCGAGCGGTCTCCCGTACTCGTGATAAGCGGCGCTCCAGGGGTGGCCGAGCGGGGTGACGAAGCGCTCCTCCATCACAAGGTCCGCTCCTTCGAGACGCAACTGAACGTCTTCCGTGAGATGACGGTCGCCCAGGCCGTGCTCGACGACGCCGGTACCGCGGCCTCCGAGATAGACCGCGTCATCCGGGCGATCAGGGAATCGAGCAGTCCAGGCTATATCGAGTTGCCCCGCGACATGGTCGGCCGGGAGACCGTAATCCCGGCGCGGGATGAGCCCGCAACCGCGCCCGGCAACCACGAGGCGATCGACGAAGCCTTGCGGGTCTTCCTTGACATGCTCGCGGCGGCCGAGCGCCCCATGGTGATCGCGGGCATCGACGTCCATCGCTTCGGGCTGCAGGACCTCCTGCTGAAGCTGCTCGAGCGCTCCGGGCTCCCGTTCGTGACGGGCGTCCTCGGCAAGTCCGTCGTATCCGAGCTCCACCCGCAATTCGTGGGCGTCTACGCCGGGGGGATGAGCCCGAAGAACGTGCGCGAGGCCGTCGAAGGGGCCGACTTCATCCTGGCGATCGGCCCCCTGGTGACCGACCTGGCAACCGGCATCTTCACGCACAGGCTCCAGGGCGCCGGTACGGTCGTCCTTGCCCCAGAGGGGATCATGGTCGGGGACAGGGGTTACGGCGACATCCGAATGAAGCAGTTCATGGAAGCCCTGATCGAGGCGGTACCGCCGGTCCGGACCGCCGCCGGCCGGCCCGAGAAGCGGGAACGCCCGTCTTTCACCCCGCGCGCGGGCGTGAAGATAACCACGGCCCGTCTCTTCGAGTGCCTCGACGCCTTCCTGACCGACGACACCACCGTGATCGCCGAAGCGGGGGACGCGCTCTTCGGCGCTCTCGACCTTACGATCCACGGTGAGATGGAGTTCATGTCCCCGGCCTACTACGCGTCGATGGGCTTCGCGGTCCCCGCGTCGATCGCGGTCCAGTTGGCCGCGCCGGACAGGCGGCCGCTGGTGCTCGCCGGTGACGGCTCCTTCCAGATGACCGGCATGGAGCTCTCCGTCAGCGCGCGCTACGGCCTCAACCCAATAGTGATCGTCCTCAACAACGGGGGTTACGGGACGCTGCGGCCCATGATCGACGGGCCCTTCAACGACATTCCACCCTGGCGTTACGCCGAAGTCGCTCGCGTTATCGGGCAGGCGGAGGGATACACAGTCTCGACCGAGGACGAGCTGTCTGAGGCCCTGCGCGCCGCGGAGGAAAACACCTCCGGCCCGACCATCATCGACGTGCTGCTGGGCAGGAGGGATTTCTCCGAGAGGCTCCGGCTGCTGACGGACGAACTCAAGAAAAGGACCGGCTAGTTTTCGCGGAGCGGAGCCTTTTCACGCTCAATGGGGACGCTCGCCGGCACCGGCGCGATCGGGATGCCCGCCTGGACCGGCGCCGGGATACGCTCGCCTGGACCGGCGCGATCGGGACGCTCGCCGGTTCGCGGCAGGGACGAAGGATGGAAAAAGATGAGCGCGGAAGAGGTCAGCGAATGAGTAAAGCGGACGCGCCGGACGAGCACGTGCGACGCCGTGGGGCGCGGGCGCGAAGCCCCGGGGCGCGGGCGCGTCGCAACAGGTCACGGGTGCGAAGCCGCTGGGCGCGCAATGTCGCCGCCGTACTGCTGTTCATCGTGCTTACCGCGATCCTGGCCGTCTCTGGGGTCAAGCTCTACGACGTCCTGGCGCTGCCGCGCGATTGTGAAAACCTGAACGGCAAGGCGCTGGAGCGAATCCGCGAGGACTACGCGGTCTTCGAGCGCGGTTTCTACAACACCGACGATAGCACGCACGGCTACTCGGTAGTCGTGTGGGGGGACAACCACAGCTCCCGGAGGACGTTCGGCGGGCTCATCGCGAAGATCAACCGGGAGAACGCGGATAACGCCGCGGAGTGGAACGGGCTGAGGAAGAAGATAGCCCGGCTGAAGGCGGATAAGGGGCAGCCATCGCAAGCGCGTGAGAAGACGATCGCCGAACTCGAGCAGCAGGCGGACGAGGTCCACAAGATGCACCTGCTGTTCGCCATCAACTCGGGCGACCTGGCTTACGACGGGGACGTAACGAAGTACCGGCTGACACTGCAGGTCGCCCGCAAGCTATCGATACCTATGGTGACCGCGATAGGCAACCACGACATACGCAACGGGAGGGAAGCCTACAGCAAGGTGTTCGGGCCGTCCACGTACTCTTTCGCCGTGGGCAACGCCTACTACATTATCCTCGACAACGCGGACGAGAAGCGCGTCAACCCGGACCGGACGAAGTGGTTTAAGGCCGAGCTCGACAAAAGCCTGCCGTACGACTACTGCTTCGTGGACATGCACGTGCCTCCGTTCAAGGGCAAGAAAAACCGGAACGCCCCTATGGACTACTTCCTCGCCGACAGGAAGAACGCTCGGGAGATCAAGGACCTCGCCGCCCGTTACCACGCCACGTTTGTCCTGGCGGGCCACATCCATACTTACGACGCCGACGAGTGGCTGACCGGCGACGCGATCCCCGCCGGGATGTCGCCCGTCAGGGCGGCCGACAGGGACACGGACTTCATCGTCAGCGGCGGCGCGGGAGCCAGGCTGTGGAAGGTCGATGACATGAAGGACCCGGTCATGTCTCGGGCTAGGTACCATTACTTCGAGGTCCTGATGGGCGCGCGCGAGGCGGTCATCCTGCCCGACGGCCGGAAAGCGATGGAACAGAAGACGGCCTTTCGCAGGCAGGACTTCAACCCCGCGCACGCCGACGCCTGGTACACCTTCGAGGAGGTCTGGGTGTGCGCCTTCGCCAAAGTCTCCAACCTCTACGGCTGGGAGATGCTCATCCTCTGTCCATTATTAGCCCTCCTCCTCTTAACTTTTCGGGGTCAGGTCTAGAAAGTTAAGTCGCGAGGCACCTCCGTACCGGCAAGAGCCCTGAAGGCAGGGCCTGCATCCTGGTGGAGTCCCCGGATCGGGCTCGACCCGTAATTGTCGAGCGCTCGATTACGCGACCAACCGGGGTGGGGGGACCGATACGGTCGGCGGGTACCGGACTGAGTGACGTCAGATGAGACAACGAGGGGCGGTCATCGAGAGCGTTCCTCACCGCTGTCAATAAGCGCGTCTCGTCCGGCGCGGTTCCCGGATCCCAGTGCATTCCTTCCAGACTCCGAAGACCGGCTTTCGAGCCCGATCTCGATTTCGCGTCAACGGAACCAGACGCCGTGGCGGTGCGTACCCGCGTAGAGCACCGAATCGGCCGGGTCGAAGGCCAGGCAGGGAACGCTGAACTTGGAGACGTCACCGCCCGTGTTCGCCCAACTCGCGTCCTCGTACTGCCAGACCCCGGTACCCACCACCGAGGATGTATAGCAGCCCGCGTAGAGCAGGTTTTCCACGTGATCGTACACGAGCGAGTAGGCGTTGTAGTTGAAGGCTCCCGCCCCGGTGCCGGACCAGGTGGCGCCGTCGTATTTGAAGACCCCAGTGTTTTCCTTGGAGGGCGCGTAACAGCCCGCGTACAGCAGCCTGTGTCGATGGTCGAACGCCAGCGATACGGGCGTGCTCCCGGATACCCGCCCGCCCGTGCCGGACCACTTGGCGCCGTCATACTTGAAGACCCCCCTGCCCGCTCGCGACGCAACGTCGAAGCAGCCCGCGTAGAGCACCTTGCTTCCCGAATCGTAAGCCAGGGATCCCACTCCGAAGCTCGAAACGCCGCCGGCGGTGCCGGACCAGGTGGCACCGTCGTACTTGAAGACACCACTGCCGCGCGTGCCCGCGTAGACCGCCGCGCCGCCGGGATCGCAGGCCAGCGAGATCACGACCTCCTTCGATACGGCCCCGCCGGTGTCGGTCCACCTGGCGCCGTCGTACCTCCAGACCCCCGCTCCCACTTCCCTTGAGCCGTCGTAACAACCCGCGTACAGCGCCTTCTCGGCCGGCGCGTAGGCCAGGGCGTTGACGTCGAGGCGCGCGATTCCTCCACCGGTGTCGGTCCAGTCGGAGCCGTCGAGCTTCCAGACCCCGTGGCCCTCCGTCCCCGCGAAAAGCACCCTGGAGTGGGTGTCCCAGGCCAGGGAAGCGACCGTGTACCCGGACAACCCTCCCCCCGCGCTTTCCCAGATGCCCATGCCGCCCGCACCGAATCCATTGCCCTCCTTGCCGCCGACGCCGAACCCTATTATTAGACCCAGCGCCGAGGCGGCCGCCACCAGCACTATCACGGCGACGGCCGCGGCCTTCCGCCTGTCCCCTATCATCGCGTGCTCCCTCGGGTATATTCGATGCCTGTTGAATCCATACCGCCGGACGCGGGAAGCCCCTCGCGCCACATCATCCGGCGCCCGGAGTCCATTGCCCGCCTGCGTCACCTTTCATTCTACAGAATTCGCGGGGTTCGCGGTCCCTCCGGCGGCATCCGGCGGGGCTCATGCGGCGGCACCGCCATTTCCCCTCCGCGGCCGGGTCACGGGACGTTTCGTGGTAGAATTCTGCCATTGACGGCGACACGACGCGACCTGTTTCGGTACCCGCGGCGCGCGCGGTCCTTCCGTGCATACGCCGCTTCCGGAGGTGGGCTGGGATGAGGACTTGTGCCCGTTGCGGTTTCCCCAGGCATTATTCACGGTTCCTTGAGTGGCACGGCGACGGGACGATTACCGGCAGCGTCGGGCCGAGGATCCCACTCCTGTTCATGGAGACCGAGGAGTGGGAGGCGATCACCGGCGAGCTCGCCCGGACCCTCGGGCTCCCGGTGGACCACATCGTGATCGACGCGCAGAAGCAGATCGGCAAGGACCTCTACGAGATGTTCAAGGACGTCTACCGCTTCAACATCAAGAGCATCCCGAACAGCCGGCTGCTACGCCCGCAGTGGGCCGCGAAGCTGTTCATCCGCGCGCTTCGCAGGGACATCTCGGGAATAGGGAACGGGAGCGTCCGGGTCGACGAATACCGCGCGGGCAGGAAGCTCACGGTCAGGTTCGAGAACCCCTGCCTGGACCCCGTGGTGGTCGGCAACTGCCTGGGCCTGTACGAGGGGTTGGAGAAGATGCCGGGATCGAAGGCCGAGTACCACCTGGAGGGCGGCGACCTGGTCGTTGAGCTCAGCCACTCCGCCAATGCCGCCGACGCCGAGCGCCGCCTGTACCTGGAGGAGGTCGAGCCCTCCGGCGGCTCCCTGCGGTTCGAGAAGTGCGAGGACTGCGGAGTCCCGCGTGCGATGGGCTCCTCGCTGTCGTGGGACATCGCCAGGGGCACGATAACGAACCCGCTCACCGGTCGCCGCTATGCCATGGCGGCCGTCCAGGCTGTCTACGCGATCATGCGGGAACTCGAGCGCGAGCTTGGTGTCGAGATCGTGGAGATAATGTACAACGCACAGAAGCGATACTCCCTGAACCAGCTACCCCCCGTTGCGTCCCCCGACGGTTTCTGGGACGGATACCTGACCGAAATGGCGCTTCACGGGTACGGGTATCCCGTGAAATTCGACGCGTCGAAGGATTCCGTATCGGTCGAGATACACAACTCGTACGACCACGACCTGTACGCGGCAAAGGTCGCGGCGGGCTTCGAGAAGACGACGGGCGGCGGCTCCCGCATCGACTGGGAATCGCGTGAGAAGCACCGCGCGAAGTACACGATCTCGACCGGGCCTTCCCGGTAACCGGCGCGAGAATCGCCACTCAGTCCTCCCTGGCGCACCTGCGTCAGGGTGACCGGGAGCGCGGGCTTCTCCGCCTTACGTGCCCGTACGGCCTTCCCCGGACTCCTCGATCTTCAATCGCTCGGCGCGCTCCTGTAATAATCCCTCAGGAGGAAATCGAAGCAGGCGCCGCCGTCGTTGTAGACGTGCATCTTCCCCTCGTAGACGCGCACGACCCTGTCGGCTATGGCCAGCCCGACCACTGTCCCGCCCCTCTTGCTCTTGTAGAAGGGCGTGAATCCGCTCGCGATGTAATCCTCCGGGACGCCGGGGCCGTTGTCCCGGACGAGGTACCGGTTGGCCCCGTTCTCTATCCCCAGGTAGCGGACCTCGAGCGATGGATCCCGCGAGGTATTGTGTTTTATCCCGTTGCTTATGATGTTCGAGAAGAGCTGGTAAAGGTGGGTCCGGCTCGCCATCAAGGTACCGAGGTCCTCGTCGAGGACGATCCGGATGCCCTTCTCCTGGATGCTTTCCCGGTGCGATTCCAGGCAGAGGTCAACCACCTCGCGGACTTCGACTTCCTCGACGTCACCGGGCACCTGGCCGGTCTGCGCCAGGGCGAGCAGCTCCTCCACGAGCTGGTAACTGTTGTTGGCCGTCGCGATCAAGGTGAATACAAGCTGGGTGATACCCTCGTCGCCCCCATCGACCGGATCCGTTTCCTCCAGGTGGCTCCTGACGATCTGGAGGCCGGTGCTCAAGGTGGATATCGGGCCCTTGAGGTCGTGCGAAACCGCGTGCGTGAACCTCTGGAGTTCCAGGTTGGCCGAGGCCAGCTCCTTTTCACGCTCCTGGCGGGTCTCCAGCTCGGCCCGCAGGGTCTCCTGCGCCGCCTTGCGCTCGCTTATGTCGCGGACGATGGCGAGAACCCTCTGCTTGCCCCCCAGGTGCGCGATCTTGAGGTTGACCTCGAGCCAGAAGAGGTTCCCGCCGGCGTCCTTTCCGACCCACTCGAAGAGCTGGGGGCCATCGGTCACCGACTTTCTGACGTACTCGACCGCCTCCCGCTGGCTGTAGGGGGGCTCGCCGGAGCTCACGTCCCCGATGTCGAAGCCGAGGACTTCCTCCTTCGTATACCCCCACATCTCCAGCATCTTCCTGTTTACGTCCAGGATCTTGCCCGTGTCCATATCGTGCACGAAGATCGCGTCATTGGCAGCGTTGAAGAGCGCCTGGTAGTCCCGGTCGGTGATGTCCTCGCCAGAGCTTATCGTACCCGTGATGCCGCCCGCCTCGTCCCTGATGCAGTTGTGCCTCCAGGAGATCAGCCTCGGGGACGCCCCTGGAGCGGCGATGCTGTTCTCGAAGATCTCGTCCGCCCCCACGTCGCCCGAAAGCATCCTCTCGAAGGAGAACTTCGCCCTGGGCCTGTCTTCGGGCGGCACGTAGGTCTCGAACCAGTCACGTCCGACAATCTCCTCCTGCATACACCCGAGGACTTCGCAGCATTTCCTGTTCGCGAAAATCACCCTGCCTTCCCTGTTGATGGCCACAAAGATCGAGTTGACCGTATCCAGGAAAAGGCGCGCCTTGTCCCGCTCCATGCGCAGTTCTTCGGCGATGTTCTTGTAGTCGCTGATGTCTCTCATCGATTCGATCGAGGCCACCAGGCGCCCTTCGCTGTTGTACAGTGGGGAGGCGATCGCGAGGATATAACCGCCCTTCCCGCCTTTGAGCCCGGGCGCGAAAGCCTCGCCGAAAACCGTGCGGCCCTTGTGCTCGATGTACTCGTATTGACGCGCGAGTTCCTCGTCCTCGCGGTCCATCAGGTCGACGAGCATCGGGCGGGCAGCGCCGTAAAACGGGACCGCCGCCTCGGGTCCGTCCTTCCCTATCATTATTTCCTTGGGAATCCCGGTCATCTCCTCGATCGCCCGGTTCCAGTACAGGATCCGCCTCCGGTCGTCCAGAACGAAAGTCGCGTCGGGCAGCCAGTCGATCAGGTTCTCGAGGTACTCGTAGGCTTGTGACATTCGTTCTTCCGCCGTCTTCCGCTCGGTGATGTCGTGACATACCACCAGGATGTTGCGGTCGCCGCCGGGGCCGGTCACGGCCCTGGCGTAATCCTCGACCCACATGACGGCTCCGTCCCTCAGTACTTTGCGCGACTGCCAACTGATGACCCGGCCCGGCGCGCTCAGGCAGTCCTCGAGTTTCCCCGCCACCGTCTCCCTGTCGTCCCCGTGGAACAGTCCCACAAAGGGCCTCCCGATGATATCGTCCATGCCGTAGCCGAGTTTGCCGGCGCCGAACTCGTTGGCCGAAACCACGCCGCCCGATTCGTCGAGCGTGAAGAGCATCGAGGGATTCTCGTAGTAGAGAGCGCGGTAGCGGTCCTCGCTCTCGCGGAGAGAATCCTCCGCCCGGCGCAGCGCGATCTCGGACATCGCCTTCTCGAGAGCGACCGTGAGCATTGTCTTGAGCCTGGTGTCCTTGACCACGTAGCCGCACGCCCCCAGCAGGAGGGACTGCGACGCCACCTCTTCGTCGCCGTGGCCGGTGACCATTATCACCGGGGGCGGGTTCTCTAGGGAACGGATGTGGCTGAGAACCTCCAGGCCGTTGCCGTCAGGAAGCTGATAGTCCAGCGTCACGATGTCGTAAGGCGTGGTGTCCACCTGATGGCGGGTGGATGTCGCGTCGTGCGAGAGTGTCGTTTCCGCGTCGATACGCCCCTCGATGAGCAGCTTGAGGGTCCTTGCCGTGGCCACGTCGTCGTCCACTATCAGTACCCTCGCCGGCCGGCCTATGTGCGCGGCAGCAGTCTTCATCCCACGTTTCATTTCGAGCGCACGATGCTTCATGCCCTTTCTATTCGCCGTGGGCAGCGTGGACTCCCACCGTGACGGGCGTATTTTTCCAGGAGAGGCCCTGCGGGCGAATACGGAGAAGCCGTCCGGCGGGCGAACGCGGAGAAGCCGCCCGGCGGGGCCCGTTATGTCATCGAAACCCCCCTCTCGCGCCGTGGCCGGCAAGCCGCCCGCTTGCCACCCGCGCCCAATCGACCGTCGGAGCGCGAAAAAGTAAACAAAAAAGAGTAAAAAGTGAACGACGCCCTTAGAAGTTGCCGTAGCCGGGGACGAACTGGAAGGCGCGTTTTTGGGCTTGGAGGCTCGTGTTGCCGACGCCGCGCGCCAGGGCGCTCCAGAGGAAACGGCGGAGGGCCAGGGGCGAGCGGTCATGGAGCCTCTTGAGCCGGAAGCTCCACTTGTAGAACCTGGTGAGCTTCAGGAACTCGTCGTATGCCCTCGCCCTGTCGGTGACGGCCATGGCGGCGATCCTTCCGCTGATCATCGCCCCAAGCATGCCGAAGTTGAGCATGGGCTCCATCACTCCACCCAGGGTCCCGGCGACGATCATGTTGTTCTTGAAGAGGACTGGATTGGCCGGCGAAGCATGCGGTGCCGCTCCGCCGTACAGGTCGCGCCAGCCCGTCAGGGACAGGCCGTCCTCCTCCACGAACCGCATGTACTTCTCCTTCGCCGCGGCGCAAAGGGGCCTGGTGCGCTGGAACAGGAGCGCGAACGCCGCGCCGTTGACGAGGGTCGTGAACGCGTAGTCCACGGTGAAGTCGTCGATGTAAGCCCAGGCGCGCGTGCTCTGATCGTCAACGAGTCCCTTCGCGAACCAGCCCCAGAACGGGACGTAAGGGATCTGCATCGCCTCGAACCCGTAAACCTCAAGACCCGTAGCCATGATCGACCCCTCCGGGAGGTCGGCCACGTCCGAGGGGCTCTTGATCTTCTTGTCGAACTCGAACCTCACGCCCGCCCCGGTGGCGTTGTCATAGAGCAGGGTATCCAGGGAGGTCGCTCGGGGGCCGCGCTCGACGAGGAACATCTCGGAGCCCTGGTGATGCTCCACGGTGGCCTTCCTCCCGAATATCCTCATGGAGACGGAATCCAGGTGGCTGCATGCGGGCGTGATGTCGATACCCGTGTAGGCCTCCAGCGCCGCAAGGTCGAACGGGCTTGCCGCGCCGTCGGGCCGGAACTCCGGCCTGCCTCCGTGCCGCTTCTCCTTCTCCAGCACCGTCACCTCGAAACCGTCCCGCGCCAGGTTCACGGCCGCCGTGAGTCCCGCCAGCCCGGCCCCTACCACGATCACCTCTCTGTCGGAAGACATGCGAACACCTCCAAGGGCGAGTCGGGAAAACGCCACCTCCGTTATTTTATACCTCCCACTCCCGTGCCGCTCCGCGGCCGGCGGGAGGGGGGCGCGGGGCGCGCCGGTGTAAACGCCCGGGCCTTGGGGCCTCTTCCCGGAGGCGACGACCCGGACACCCGGGAGTGAATGCCACGGCCGCGGTGGCGTCCATGTTATGATTTCGGGCGTCGCGCCCGTGCTCTCGGCCGGCGCGCCGATCGCAGAACGGGAAGCTGGTGCAGTCGATGAACGAACCCGCGAACAGGACACGGGAAGAGCACCTGGACGAGCTTCGCCTGTTCGTTTATCTCATGTCGGGCTCCCTCCTCGAATCCGAACTGGTGCCGGGAATCGTTTCATCGCGGGCGGGAACCCCCGGGACGCCCGCGCGGGACCTGCTCTTCGCGCGCGCGGCCGAGATCTGCCTGCAACGGCTGGCCGGGCGGCCGGCTCGCGGCCTTCCATCGCTCGCATCGGCCCCACGCGACCCGCTTCTTCCGCCCGAGAAGCCCCCTGCCGACCTCGCCTGGATCGAGCCGTTCCCCGATGCCCTGGTTCCCGTCGCGCCGGGGCCCTTCGCTCCTGATGGCGGGTACGGAGCCAGGGAATCCGTTTCCCTCTACATGGCGGCCGCCCTCCAGGCGGCCCCTCCCGAAGGTCGCGCCGCCTTTATCCTCGCGGACCTGTTTGGATGGCCGCCGGGTGAGGCGGGCGAGGTCCTCGGCATAGAGGAGAAAGTGCTGCGGTCCAGCCTCGAGGAAGCGCGCGAAGCCGTCGCCCGCTCCTACCGGCAGGACCTCGGGCGCAGGGAGCCCCCTCCTGATAGCGAAGCGACCTTGCTCTCGATGCGTTACCTCCACCCATGGGAGACCGCCGACGTCGAGGGGCTCGTCGCGCGCCTCGACGCGGACGTCGTTGTCCAGTGCCCCCCTTCACCTTCCTGGTACCGGGGCTCGGGGGCCTTCGCGCGGTTCGCTTCCGAACACCTTCTGCCCGAAGGGTCGCGCGGGCGGTGGAGGCTGCTTCCCTTGAGGGCGAACGGCCAGGTCGGCTTCGGCGTCTACACCCGTGACGGGGTCGGGCGGGTCTACGTGGCGCGGTCCATCCAGGTGCTCTTCTTTGACCGGGAGTTGGTCTCAGAGATAGTGTGTTTCGGCAACGGGGAGTTGTTCGCGCCGTTCGGGCTCCCCGGCGAGGTCCCGATCCAGGGCTCGATAACGTGAGGAGTTGATGACGATGGAGAAAGGACAACACTGGATAGACAGCGGCGCCATTCCGCCCGACGGGGGGGAGCGCATTCTTGGGGGGGCGATAGACTTCTATGCCGAGAACCGCGAGCCCAGGCTGCTTCACCCCAAGTGGCAGGAGGCAGCGGAAAAGAAGCTGGCCGAGCTGGAGAAGAAGACCGGGAAAAAGCCCAACTTCCTGGTGTTCATCCTCGATGACGTGGGCTGGGGTGACTTCGGGTGCTACGGCGGCGGGCACCTTCGGGGGGCACCCACGCCCAACTTCGACAAGCTTGCCGAAGGGGGCCTCAAGCTGACCTCCTGCTACTCGCAGCCGAGCTGCTCGCCCTCCAGGGCGACGTTGATGACCGGGCGCCTGCCGATGAGACACGGGATCCTGACACCTCCCATGTACGGTCAGCCCGGTGGGCTTCAGGACGAGGTCACCCTCCCGGAGCTCCTGAAGAAGGTGGGCTACGTGACCCGCGCGGTCGGAAAGTGGCACTGCGGCGAGAACGCCGAGTCCGTCCCCCAGAACAAGGGCTTCGACGAGTTCTACGGCTTCTACGGGGTCTCGGACATGTACACCGAGTGGCGCGACAACTACTTCTACCCCGAGATAGTCAACGACCCGGTGCTCTTCAACGCCGTGCTGCAGTCCAAGTTCAACAAGCACAACATCAAGGCGAAGGCCGGCCAGTTCGACGTCCCCGAGATAGAGCAGGAGGAGATCGACCTGGAGACGGTCAAGGACCTCGACGAGAAGTGGGCGGACTACTCCGTCGATTTCATCAGGTCGATGAAGGACGGCGACAAGCCCTGGTTCCTCTACCACGGCACGAGGGGATGCCATTTCGACAACTATCCCCCGGACAAGTTCAAGGGCAAGTCCCGCGCCAAGTACCCGTTCCACGACGTCCTGGTCGAGTGCGACGACATATTCGGGAGGCTTTTCGCGGCCCTCGAGGAGACCGGGCAGCTCGAGAACACGCTCATCTTCCTGACCAGCGACAACGGCCCTGAGATGGAGTCCTGGCCCGACAGCTCCTACACGCCTTTCCGCGGCTCCAAGGGTACCACCTGGGAGGGCGGGGTCCGCGTGCCGGGGATCTTCTACTGGAAAGGAATGGTCGAGCCGGGGCGGACAAGTGACGGCCTTTTCGACTTCTGCGACGTCATGAACACGTTCTGTGCGATCGCGGGGGCTGAGGACCTCCCCGAGGACCGTTACCTGGACGGCGTGGACCAGAGGGGCTTTCTCCTGGCGGACCCGGTTCCCGAGGACACCCACTGGGCGGCCGACCCGGCCTGGATGTCCAACCGCGTAGCTATCTACACCTGGCTGCTCGACCGTCACACCGGCACCCGGGTAGGCGGATACAAGGGGATCGGCGGCGCGACCGAGGCCGACGTCGGGGACACCGTATGCCCCGGCGGCTTCTCGGGGCACGACGTGAACCTCACATACGGCAAGGTCTTCAACCTCTTCCTCGACCCCAAGGAAGAGCACAGCTTCACCATCCGCAAGCTCGTGTTCATGCCGATGGTACAGGCCATCGCCGGGGGTCACGACAAGACCTTCGAGAAGTACCCGCCGAGAATACAGGTCAAAGGCGGAAAATCCGCCTGAGAAACCTCGCTCTTGAAGTGAACGGCCCCCTGAAGGGGGTCGTTCACTTTT
>CAZAIS010000024.1:0-13073 GCA_964485255.1 uncultured Acidimicrobiales bacterium
CTTCGCGGCGCGGGACGCGCTTCCGCAGTCGGACGTACCCGAGGACGAGTGGTACCAGCCGGAAAACTGGAACAACGCTTGGGGACCCTGGCCCTCGGATTACCCGGACGTCCCGGCGCCGGAGGGTTGTGCCGCGGGCAGGTGGAGGAGGTCGCGGATAATCGCGAGCGCGATGAAGTACGCGGGGCTTTCTTATCGTCACCACCACATACCGGCCTGGGACCCGCCCGAGGATCCGGGAGCCGGACTCGACTGCTCCAATTTCACCTCTTGGGTTTACAACTACGGGCTCGGGGTCAAGTTCACGTCAAACGTACAGGAACAGGCCGACGGCCCCGATGCGCCCGGGGAAGTGGTGCCGAGCGGTCAAGGTTACCTTCCGGGCGATCTGCTCTTCATCACCGATAGCGAGGGAACGGAAATCTGCCACGTCGCGATCTACCTGGACGAGGGGCACGTCATCGATTCGACCAGCACGGAAGGCGGAGTCGGCGTGCGGAGCTTCTCCGGATGGTACGTGAACCGCCTGGATCACGCGCGCAGGGTGGTTCCACTGGAACCGGACCCTTCCGTTCAAACCTCGGTTGCGGGAGGCGCCGGAACCGTCAACCCCTCAAGCCAGGCAGTCGAATACGGAGTTGACGCAATCCCACTGGTCATCACCCCCGGCGCCGGGCAAGAGATAGACCGGATAATGGACAACGGCTCACTCGTGTCGGTAACCGATCCTTCCGGAATGACCTACGAGATAACCGCCCTCACCGGGGATCACCTGGTGGAAGTCGTGTTCGGGTATTCCACGCCCGTGGTTCTCTCGGTAAGCCCTGCCGCGGGAGTGAACAGCGGGGTTGTCGATATAACAGACCTTGCGGGAGCGAACTTCAGAGAGGGCGCCCGCGTCAGGCTCGTCAGGGCCGGGAAGCCCGCTATCGAGGCCACCGACGTGAAGGTCTTATCCGGCAAACGGATAACCTGCGGGTTCGACCTGGATGGAGAACCTCCCGGCCGCTTCAAGATAAGGGTGACAAACACTGATGGAAAGAGCGGCGAAAAGGACGGAGCCTTCGCGGTCAGGCAGGCCCCGGAGCCTTTTCTCGAGGCCCATACCTGGTACCTGGCCGAGGGTTCGTCCGATTACGGGTTCGACACTTACGTTACGATCCAGAACCCGAACCCGGAGGTAGTAACCGCGGACGTCACCTACATGACCGCGACGGGTCCGGCAACAAGGCCGCCGATCCCTCTTCCCGCCTGCTCGCAGACGGTCATCAACCCGAGAGACGATCTGGGTGCGGCCGATTTTTCCACGAGGGTGAAATGCCGCGAGGGCAAGACCATATGCGTGGACCGCCGCATGACCTGGACCGGACCCGGGGCCCGGGCACAGGAGGGGCACGCCTCGGTAGGGGTGCGGTCACCCTCGAGGACTTGGTATCTGCCGGAGGGCTCCTCCAAGTGGGGATTCGAGTCCTGGCTGCTCGTGCAGAACCCGAACCCGGAGGAGGCCCGGCTCACCATCACCTACATGATTGAGGGCCGTGGGCCGGTACGCAGGAGCAAGACGGTCGACGCGTACTCCCGCTGCTCCTTCAACATGGAGACCGACATCGGCGGGGCCGACGCCTCGATAAAGCTGGAATCCACTAACCCGGTGATCCCTGAGAGGGCGATGTACCGCGACAACCGCCGGCAGGGGCACTGCTCAATCGGAACCACTACCCCTGCAATGGATTACTACCTGGCCGAGGGCAGCACCAACTGGGGTTTTGCTACCTATATCCTGGTCATGAATCCCAACTCGAGGGCTGCAAGGGTCAAGATAACCTACATGACCCCGCAGGGACCCGTGTCCCAGGACCCCTTTACGATGGCGGCGAACTCCAGGAAGACCGTCGCCGTGAACAGCATTGAAGGAGTGGAAGCCACCGACTGCTCCGCGCACGTGGCCGGCTCACGGCCGATAATCGCGGAGAGGGCCATGTACTGGGGTGCGCACAGCGCGCTGGGGGAAGCCTGCCACGACTCCATAGGGATGGACTCCCCCCGCACTACGTTCTTCCTGCCGGACGGAGAACTTCAGGGAATGGAGACGTGGACGCTCGTCCAGAACCCCAACGGGACCGAGATAGCGGTCGAGATCGCTTATTTCACGACTGATGGCGCAGGCAACGTGGTGTTCACCGAGACGATCCCGGCGAGATCCCGCAAGTCCTTCTACATGGCCGACCGGCTACCCGGCGGAAGGGCCGCGATCATGGTAACCTGCAGGACTCCAGGAAAGAAGATCATGTGCGAGCGGGCGATGTACTGGGACAACCGGGGAGCGGGGACGGACACAATCGGCTGGGGCCGGGATTAAACGGGCCGCCCGCTCAAGCGCCCTCAAATCTTCTCGCCGAAATATTTCTCGTACAGGCGGTCGTACGTGCCTTCTTTCCTGATCTCTTTCACGGCCGCGTTTATCTTGTCCAGAAGCTTGGTGTTGCCCTTCTTCACCGCTATTCCGTAATGCTCTCCGCTGGTCAGTTGCCTGGCGATGCGGGTCTTTCCAGTCGAGTTGGCGTTGTACTGGGCGAACGGCGTGTCAACGATAACGGCGTCCAGTTTCCCGTCGATTAGCTCGTCGAACATCTCGGGCTTGTCCTTGAACTCGACAACCTCGTCGATTCCGGGGATCTTTTCGGCTTCCTCCTGGTTGGTAGTGCCCTTGATGACCCCAACCTTCTTGCCGCGCAGGTCGGCTTCGCCGGCTATGGTGGAATCACGCCTGACGAGAATGGACTGGCCGGAGGTGAAGTATGGTTCCGAGAAATCCATCTGGAGCTTCCGCTCCCGCGTGATGGTGATAGCCGACATGGCCATGTCGCAAATGTCCGCGGTCAGGCGCGAGAAAAGGTCGGAAAAAGGCAGGATGGCTACCTTGAGCTCGAGACCGAGCCTGCCGGCGATAGCCTCCGCAAGCTCGGCCGAAAAGCCGGTCGGCTTTCCGTTTTTTATCTCGAGGAAACCGATGTTCTCGTTTCCGTACATGCTCAGCTTGCCCTTTTCCACCGTTAACCCTCGCGCGCCGCATCCCGCCGTGACGGTGAGCGAGAGCGTCAAGAGCAGTGCCAGGGACAGGTAGGAAACTCTCTTCATGTGGATTCTCCTTGAGATGAATACTTCATACGGAGATTATATACAGACAGGTACGCCGGGGGCACGGCTTTACAGGTCAAACAGGACGTCAGCTCCTCCACCTGGCGAACCCGCCCTCGGAATTGATAACCTGGCCGGTGATCCAGGCCGCCTCGTCGGTAAGGAGCCAGGCGATCAGGCGGGCGGGGTCTTGCGGATTTCCGAATCTGCCGAAAGGGAATTTAGGGCTGATTTCAACCCGGGTTGCCTCGTCGAGGTAACCGGTGTCCACGGGTCCCGGGTTTACCGTGTTGACGGTGATGTTTCTGTCCGCGAGCTGGTCGGCAAGCGTCAGGGTCACGTCGGCGATCGCGCCCTTGGACGCGGCGTACGCTACTTCTCCGGGCAAGGGGCCGAGCCTCTGGCCCGACGTCATGAAGATTATCCGGCCGGAGGGCCGCTCCCGCAGCATGAACGCCTGGGCCAGGAGAATGGACGAGCGGGTGTTTACGGCGTAGTGGCAATCGAGCATGGCGGCCGTGAGAGAACCCAGCGGCCCGTCATTGCCGCTCAACGCGTGGTTGCAGACCAGCCCGTAGAGCGGTCCGGTTTCGTCCTCCACCTGATCGACCAGCCGGTCCGGCGCGGAGGGGTCTCGGAGATCGGCGTGATACGCATGGAAGGCAGCGCCGTGGACGAGCTGTGAGCGAATGCCGTCAAACACCTCCTGGAGGTCGTCTTCGCCCCAGGGCTGTTTCGCGTCATGCGGTTGGAAATGCTGTATGGCGATTGAAGCTCCATAGGCGGCGACCTGCCTGGCAACGGCGTAGCCGATCCCCCGCATCCGGCTGACGCCTGTTATCAGAACCGCCGATCCCTCGAGAGGCAGAAGCTTTCGCTCGAGCGGAACCGTCATCGAATTCCCTCCGTTCGTACCGGCTGCACCCACTTGTAGTATATCTGGAGCGTGCCCCTCCCGCGCGCCGCCGCGCCGCGGCCGTTGAAGCTCGTGAGGCGGGAGGACTCGATCGGTCCGGGAGCCTGAAGGCCACGCGCGTTCTTCCAGTGTGGGCTATGAGACCGATGGAGAGGCTGCTAGACTTCGGTGGAGCGGACGCTACAGGGATTCCTTAAAGAACCACGTGGTCAATAAAGCGGCCTTACGGCGAAAGGCAAGGAGGTTCCAATGAAAGGAGTAGTAATCTACAAGAGTTGGTGGGGAAGCTGCCGGAGGATAGCGGAGGCCATAGGCAAGGGGCTGACCGAAGCCGGGCACAACGTTGAGGTGGTCCCGATCGAGAGCGCCGGGGCACCCGATGCTTCGCTCGACTTCGTGGTAATAGGAGCCGCTACACGCTGGCCCGGCGCGTGGCCGAAAATGAAGCGCTACGCCAGGAAAGTGTTGAAGGCCGGGCCGCCGGGAAAGCCATTCGCGGCGTTCAGCACCGGCGGTACAATCTATACCGGCAAGCCGAACACCCAGGCGGCTGATGTCCTCTACGGCATCCTGGAGAATGGTGGATTCACGGCTCTGGGTCCAGCCCTAAAGATCTCCATCGACGGATACAAGGCGCCGGGTCGCACACAAGAGGACAGGGGCATCCTGCCCGAGGGCGAGGTAGCGCGCGCCGAGCAGTACGGGCGTGAGATTGGCGGGAAGCTGACGGGCGGAGCGGGCTGACGCCCGAGCGCTCGCGAGCGATACCGCAGGCACGGACGCGCCGATACGCCGCGGGACCAGGACGCTCCTCAATCGACCCTGATAATCCGGGCCCGGTCGGATATCTCGACGACGGTCCGGCGGTCCTCGGGACGGTTCAGGCCCCCGAGCCAGCAGCCGCTGTTGACGGCCGTCGTCCCCGAGAGGGGAAGCCTCAAGACGCCGGGCTTGTGGGTATGCCCGTACACGAAATAGTCGGGAGCGTCCTCGCAGAAGTGGTCGAGCAAGGCTTCGATTTCAACCGCGCACTTCTCGATCGGGTTTCCGCGGTAAGTTGAGGTCCTGGTGTCGCTCGATACGTCCCAGAACCTGGAGGTCTTCTCAGCCAGGCGGTACAGCCAGTGACGGTCCTCTACGACACGTGGCACCTGCGTGCTCAGCGCGGTCATCTCGTAGAACGGCGCCATGAACCTCTCCATGTCGTCGAGGTCAAGCCTGCCGGGCTTGTTCATAACCAGCGAGCTCACGCGTGATTGACTGGGCGCCCATAGCGAGCGCTCGAAGAAGCCGAGCACGTGCCCGTGGGTGAGCAGGACGACCTTGCCTCGAACGCGCGCCCGGTACGCCGGATATGCCGTGAATAGCGGCACGGCGGAGCCCGCGGGCTTGAGCGGCTCGAAAACGGGTCCACCGGGGGAGAGCGGGATTGCCAGCGGGGGAGGTTCCAGGTCGCCGGCCATGAGGCGCGTCGTAGCTTCGCTCTCGTGCCACATCCTGAAGACGTGGTGGTCGTGGTTGCCGACGAGGTAGACGATCCGGCCGACGTTCTGGAGCGCGAACAGCGCCGCCATGCAGTCTTTCGCCTGTGCTACCGCCTCGGCGAAGGGGGATTGCCAGAAGTCGAAGACGTCGCCCAGCAGCACCAGTTCGTCCACACGGCCCATTCCGGAGATCGCTTCGCTCAGGTCCCGGATCGCGCGCTCATCTACCAGCAGCCCGTGGACGTCGCCGAAATGGAGATCCGAAATCACGATCATCCTGTCGATGTCACCCGGTTCTTCCGGGGAAGCGTGGAAGGTGGAGCGGGCCCCATGGACGCAGGACCGCAGGTGTTCTATTCGCTCGCGCGCTTTTCGCGCTATCTCCCGCGAGGTCCTTGAAGCGGCCTCGCCCTTCAGGTTTCCATGTTCCGCCGTCATGTCGGCTCCACGGGTCAATGGTGCGCTTGGAGTCTCAATTGCTCAGCATTCTACTATGGATCGCGCGCCGGGTGGGGACCGGTTCAGAGTAGCGCGTGTTGCGGCATGGCAATCATGTTCCCACGCGGTCATACTCTCACTTCCACGCCGAACAGTGATTGCCGATGCTGCTGATTGCGCTGATGCTCGTACCGATCGTGATGTCGGAAACACCGACGAGTGGTTATTATGCGCTGCCGCGCTCGATGCGCACACGCTCGACGAAGGGGATCGACTCCTGTGCCCCACATCTTCCCGCGCGTTCCCCGTGAGGCATCCTGCCTGACGCCCGCAAAAAGGACAGGCGCTGTTCGAAAACAGGGTCGCGCCGGATCGGGGTCAATCCTGAAGTGTGTTTACCGGGACGGATTATAGAGGTTAAATAGCAGGAAAGAGACGTTGGAATCGACCTGGCGCGCCGGCAGGTCTGACCGGCTGTTGAGGAGGTAGCGTAGAATTGTCGCACGATAAAGGCAAAGACTTGAACGAGAAGATCTTTTTTGCCTCCAAGGTGATGGTGAACATCCTGGCCGAGGCATTGATTGACGCGGGCGCGCAGGGTCTATCGGCGCCGCAGTACCGGGTCCTCGACATGATTCTGAGCGGCGTAGACAAGCCGTCGGAGCTTGCCCGGATGCTCGATACGAGCCCGCCCGCCGTCTCATGGTTGCTGATGAGACTCGAGGAGGGCGGATTCCTCGAGAGGGGTCACATCAAGGAGGACCGGCGCAGAGTTGTCCTGGAACTGACCGACAAGGGGAGAGAAACAGTCCGTGAAGTGAACTCCCGCAGGAAGAGGATGATAGGCGCGGTGCTCAAGAACATGAATGCGCGTGACGTTGACCGCCTGGAAACCTCGCTGGATGCTTTCGCCGAGAGTTACCTGAGCATCAAGGGCGCGGGAAGCACGTTAGGCGGCGACAGGGACGGATGAACCCGCGCAAGCCTCTCCAAAAGCCTTCTTGTTTTCTGTCGTCCCGGCGGGGAATAGGGACCCTTTGCCACACTACAACCGCCCCCATGGGCGTATAATCATTACACCGGCCAACGGGGGGCCGGATACGTGTTCAGTGCGGTATTGACGAATAGAGCGCGTCCGCTCTTCGAGGGGAGGTCCAGTGCCCAGGCTTGGCGTCGGATTCATAGGATGCGGCAGAATATTGGACCTCAACATCCTGGGGTACCTGGACCGCGACGACGTCCAGGTGGCCGCTTTCTGTGACGTCAGCGAGGAGAGGTTGACCGACAGGGCGGACAGGTACTCTGAATACGGCCCCGCGAATACCTACCTGGACCACACGGACATGCTCCAGGACCCCGCCGTTGACATCGTGGAAGTCCTGACCCCGCATTACCTGCATAAGCAGATGGTCCTCGACGCGGTCGCCGCGGGAAAGCACGTGAGCCTCCAGAAACCTCCGGCGATCGACCTCGCCGAGATGGACGAAATGATGGCGGCGGCCGAGAAGGCCGGTGTCAAGTTCAAGGTATTCGAGAACTTCGTGTTCTACCCGCCGTATCTGAGGGCAAAGGCGCTGCTCGAGGCCGGGGAAATCGGAGACCCGGTGGCGTTCCGCTACAAGCTCGCCTCGAGCCTGGCGCCCTGCGGCTGGGAAGTACCCCTCGACGCGTGGGCGTGGCGGATAGTCGAAGACATGTGCGGCGGCGGCCCGTGCCTGTGGGACGACGGCTATCACAAGTGGTCGGTAGCGATCGACCTCCTCGGTGATGTCGAGAAGGTATTTGCCTGGATCGGCGCCAGGGAGGTTCTTCCAGGGGTGCCGGTCGACGCTCCCGGGGTGGTAGCGTGGCGGTACAAGACGGAGCGAGACCTGTTCGGCGTGTGCGATTCGATGCTCTGCAACGACCTCGTGATCGACAGCAAGTACTACGCGGCGGACGAGAGGTTCGAGCTCACCGGCGAGAAGGGCGTTATCTGGGTCACCAAGTGCACGGCGGACATGCTGAAGGCGCCGCCGGTTGTGTTGTACAAGGATGGCAAGATAACGACCTATGATGACATGCGGCAGGACTGGGGGGACTCATTCCACGATTCCACTCACCATTTCATCGACTGCATACTCAATGACGCCGAACCACACCTATGTGGCGCCCGGGGGCGTGAGGTCCTCAAGTTCGCCCTGGCGATGCTGCGCTCGTCACGCGAGAAGCGTGAAGTATTCCTGGACGAGCTCGAGCCCTGAAGGGAGGAAATGCCGGCAGGGCCGCGTTGGTGATAGTAGCGATCCGAACGTACGCCCGTGGCGGGAAGTGCCGGCCCACCTGAAGTGGGCCAGCCGGGGCGCAGAAACGGTGGAGGTGAGTGCCATTTCCGGGGAAAACGAGTACCGGGTTTACGGCTATCGCTGGGTTGTGACCGGCGTTTTCGGGCTGATCCTGCTGGTGCAGGCCTGGCTGTGGATCAGCTTCGCGCCCATCGAAACGCAGGTGCAGCACGCGCTTGGGATGGGCACCACGGCGGTCCGCCTCCTGGCGCTGGTCGGGCCGTTCATGTTCATCTTCGTCTTCGCGATCGCCGGCTCGCTCGCCGATAACCGGGGTTGGAAGTTCTCCGTGGGAGTGGGCGTGGGGATGCTGATGATCGCTGGAGTCGTCAAGGCTGTTACACCACACGTGATATCGAGCGGGGCCGGCCAGTACTGGGTATACCTCTTCATGCAGGTGCTGACCGGCGTCGGGTCGGCGTTCGCCCTGGCGAACCTGTCCAAGATGCCTATCAAGTGGTATCCGGAGAAACAAAGGGCCTTAGGCAACGGACTGACCACGATGATGATGTATCTGGGAACGGCCATCGGGCTGCCGCTGGTCACGATGGTAGCCGACGTGGAGAAGAACGTGCCCAGGGCGACGGCCCAGGCCGGCCTGAACCGGGTGCTGCTGGTGGTCGGGATAGCCACGGTTGTCGCGGGCGCGCTGTTCTACCTGCTCGCGAAGGAAGAGCCGCCCACGCCAGCCGGGCCCGTCCCCGAGGCAGAGAACATCTCGCTGAGGGCTTCCTTCCCTATGCTCATGCGTTCGGCGAGCTTCCGGGCGATGTGCATAGTGTCTCTTGCGGGATACGGGATATATATCGGCCTGACCGTGACCATGGAGAAGATCATAGGCTTCCACGGTTTCAGCACCGGGTTCGCTTCCATTGTCGCGGCGGTGATAACACTCGGTGGAATCGTGGGCGCGGGACTCCTCCCCAGCGTTTCCGAGAAGGTCGGGCTGCGCAAACCTTTTCTAATAATCGCGGGCGCTGTGGCGATACCGACGACCCTGATAATCGCCTATGCGGGAAATAAGCCTATAGACGTCATCTCGGGACTGATCCTGGGGTTCTTTCTGCTTCCCGCGCTCCCGATCACCTTTACCATGGTAGGGGAGATGGAAGAGATCGGCCCCCGCCTGGCCGCGACGGCGGTGGGTACCCTGCTTGCCGTGGGCAGCATAGGGTCAGCGTTCGTGCCCCTGCTCATGGAAGCCTTCAAGAAGACGACACGCGGGGACGTCGACTATCGCTGGGGGCTGGTATTCCTGGCAGCGCTGGGCGCGGCCGCCCTGATGGCGGTCATTTTCTTCGTCAAAGAGACGGGCCCGCGGATCTCGACGCAGCCGGCTGAACCTGATCGAGACGACTCGCAACCTCAAATAGAGCAATAATTCCCTGCGGGATCCTATAAGGTAATCCTGTCGCTCGCCTGAAGGGCGGGGGATGCCTCACGCGTGAAAAGGCACCTTCAGATTAAACATAATAATTATTAATTAGTATAATAATAATTTGAATGCCGCGAACATCGAAGCCCGAACAAGGCTTGGTCGTGGGTAGAATCCTTGCGAGGTGGCCGATGGAAAGAGCGCGCTACGCAAACGAGAGCGGGAAATCACCGCGACAGGGCGTTGGTCGGCAGAAAGAAACGAGGAAGCAATATTGATTGAGGTGCCGTTAGGTGAAAGGTCGATAGATGAGTACGCGGAGTTCGTCGGCCGAGAGCAGGTCCAGAGGATTCAGAAAAAGGCATCCGGGTTGTCGGGGCTTCGCGTCCTGCACCTTTCGAGCACGCCGTATGGTGGCGGCGTAGCGGAGCTTCTCAACACTCTGGTCCCGCTTATGGTTTCACTGGGGCTGGAAGCGCACTGGCACGTGCTCGAGGGTGACGACGAGTTCTTCGCGATCACGAAGATACTGCACAACAGTCTTCAGGGCATGGGAGCTCAGTGGACCGCCGAGATGGCGGACGCGTACATAGAAAGAAGCCGTGAGTATGTCAAGGGCTTCAAGAATTCATACGACATTGTCGTTGTGCACGACCCACAACCGGCCGTCCTGGCCGGCCTGCTCGAAGAGAAGTCCAGGAGAAGCGGGGCCTGGATATGGCGCTGCCACCTGGATTTGAGCACCCCGGATCCGGAGGCGCTGGAGCTGCTGGGCAGCCTTCTGAAACACTGCTACGAGAGCGTGATATTTACCTCCAAACGGTTCGTCCCGCGTGAGCTGGGAGTAGAATCGGTTATTATGGCTCCTTCAATAGACCCCCTCAATCCGAAGAACATGCCGATGGATTCCGGCGCGGTCAGAAAAGCCGTCGAGGGGTATGGAGTTGATCCAAAACTGCCCATTGCGGTGCAGGTCTCCAGGTTCGATCCATGGAAGGACCCGCTGGGCGTCATAGACGCGGTTGTGCTGGCTCGGAAGGCCGTTCCGGACCTTCAGCTGATATTCATCGGATCGATGGCGAACGACGATCCCGAGGGCTACCACTACTACCGGAAAACGGCGGAAAGGGCCGCGATGCTGACCGGCGTAACGATCCTTACGAACGTCGATGGTATCGGGAACCTGGGCGTCAACGCTTTCCAGAGAGCTGCCGACGTCGTTCTCCAGAAATCAATACGCGAGGGATTCGGCCTTACAATAACCGAAGCCCTCTGGAAGTCCAAAGCGGTTGTCGCCGGCAATGCCGGGGGCATTCCTCTACAGGTGGAAGACGGTGTGGACGGATTTCTGGTGGATGGTGCCGAGCAATGCGCTGCGAGGATAGTAGAGTTGCTCAACGATCCGGAGAAGCGCGAAGTGTTCGGTCGCAATGGACGCGAAAAGGTGAGGGAGCGGTTCCTCACGCCAAGGCATATCGAGGATTACCTCGACCTGTTCGAGAGGCTTTCATGACTCGTGAACGGGGAGGCCTCCCGTCCGCCGGGTCAGCGTTGACCGCGCATCGGCTTTCATCGTCGACAACCAGAATAAGGGCGTGAGTGTTTCGATGGCACCGGGAAGACTGCTGATCGTATCCAACAGGGCGCCGGTTACACTGGCCTCGAAAGGCGACGCCTTCAAGGCGACCAAGAGCTCAGGAGGGCTGGCGACGGGCCTCGGCTCATTCCTGGAGCGCAGGAGAGCCGGCGAAGCCGGTGGCGATCTATGGATCGGGTGGCCCGGCGCCGTCGTTGAAGACGCGAGGAAGAGTGAGGTGGAGGGTCTTCTGTCCTCGGGGTACGGGGCATGTCCCGTCTTTCTCACGGAAGAGGAGATTGCGCGATATTACGAGGGCCTGTGCAATGAGACAATCTGGCCGCTGTTTCACTACTTCCCGACCTACGCTACCTACGACGACCGCAACTGGCTCGAATACAGGCATGTGAACGAGCTCTTCTGTGAGGCTGTGGCGCGACGAGCGCAACCCGGCGATATAATCTGGATACACGATTATCAACTCATGCTGCTTCCCGCCCTCATCAGGCGCGTGCTGCCGAAGGCGACGATAGGCTTCTTCCTGCACATTCCTTTCCCGTCGTTCGAGATATTTCGCCTGCTGCCGAGACGCTGGAGGCTGGAGATACTGGAGGGTCTGGCCGGAGCGGACCTCGTCGGATTTCACACCCAGGAGTACACGCAGAACTTCCTGCGGTGCATGCTCAAGATCGCCGGCCGAGAGCACGCCCTCGGTGAGATGAGATATGACGGGCGCACGGTAAAGGCGGACACGTTCCCGATGGGAATAGATTACAAGAAGTATTCCTCGGCGGCGAACCTGGCGCCCGTTCGGAGGTGGTACGAGAAACTACTGGAGGGCTCGGCCGGCGTGAAGGTGATTCTCTCGATTGACAGGCTGGATTACACCAAGGGCCTGGCGAGCAGGCTGAGTAGCTTCGGGGCATTTCTCCAGGAGCACCCGGAGTGGCGGGAGAGGGTCGTACTGGACATGGTCGTCGTGCCTTCCAGGACTCGCGTCAGTGATTACCGCCGGATGAAGAGGGAGATCGACAACCTGGTTGGAGAGATCAACGGAAGGTACGGCGACGTCGGATGGACGCCGATTCTCTATCAGTACCGGTCCTTGCGGTTCAACGAGCTCCTGGCGCACTACCTGCTTGGAGACGTAGCGCTGGTCACGCCTAAACGAGATGGAATGAATCTGATAGCGAAGGAATACGTAGCCGCGCATGACGGGGGGTCCGGGGTTCTGATACTGAGCGAGATGGCGGGGGCCGCGCGCGAACTCGGTGAAGCAATACAGGTAAACCCGGGCCACATACAGGAGATGTCCGAGGCGATCGCCTGTGCGCTCGACATGCCTCGCGACGAGCAGGAAGCCAGGATGGGAGCCATGCAGGAGCGTCTCCGAAGCTACGATATCCTGCGATGGGCGGACGACTTCCTGGAATCCCTCGAAAGAACGAAGAGCAGGCAGGCAAAGCTCAGCTCCAAGCTGATCGGACCTGACCGGAGGCTGCGCATGATCGAGGCCTTTCGGTCCGCGGGGAAAAGGTTGCTGGCGCTTGATTACGACGGCACCCTGGTCCCTCTCGACCAGACGCCGGAGCAGGCGCAACCTACCGTTTCGACCTACGGACTCATTGACGGGCTTGCCGGGCAGGCCCGCACCAGCGTAGCTATCATCAGCGGTAGAGACAGGGAGACCATGGATCGCTGGTTCGGGGGGAAGGGAATATCCCTGATTGCGGAGCACGGGGCGTGGATCAGGAAAGAAGGAACAAAGTGGCGGACGGTGGCCCCCAATCTTTCCGAATGGAAGGACGCCATCCTGCCCTTG
>CAZAIS010000025.1:0-3372 GCA_964485255.1 uncultured Acidimicrobiales bacterium
TCCTTCGAGACGAGGTATGATATCGAGGGTTTATGCGACAGGCTCTCAGGTCTGATTTGTTAAGTCCGGGATGAAAGCCAAGCCGTGCCGTTGTAATCAGTTATGGCCTTGCCGCCGGATAATCGGCTGGAATGTAGGTGATGAGATGCCTTGAGGTCGCGCGCCGGTCGTGACGGAAATATTCCCTCGACTAATCAAAGGCCCTTGAAAAAATCCTCCGCGGCGACGTGGTAGATCCGGCAGAGGGCCAGCAACTCCTTGGTTCCAGGGTGCGCTTTGCCGAGTTCCCAGTTCTTCAGCGTGTTGTAGTGTACGCAGAGCTGTCTTGCTACCCAGTCCCGCTTGAGCCCGCGCTCATCGCGCAGACTCTTCATTCTCTCCGCGAAAGCAGCGTCGTATCGCCTGACTTCGTCATCGGATACGTTGAATTGCTTTTTTTCACTTTCCGCGTTCAAGGCTGTTGACACCCCCAGGCTATTATGGTTATATGGACAAGGATCTTGTCCTTTATAAGACATTACGAATACCTTGTTAATGATACCAATTCTTATCAACAAACGTCAACAAGCTGGCGGGTCCGCTCGCCGGGGAAGGGAGGCAGGATGTACGTCAACCACGTGGCGCTCGTGGGGAATCTCACCGCCGATCCGAGAATGGGTGAGGCTGACGGCACAAAAGTCGCGAACTTCAGAATGGCCGTCAACCGCCGGCGCAGGCCCGATGCGGAATCCGATGCGGATATCAAGGAGCGAACCGAGTTCATAGACGTCGAGTGCTGGGGCTCCCAGGCGGCCAACGTGGAGGCGACCCTGCACCGAGGCGACAGGGCGATAGTTGCGGGGCAGCTCCGCTACGACCAGTGGAACGACGAGGCCGGCAACCTCAAGAGCCGCCTGAAAATCAAGGCATTCGCGGTCGGCCCGTCGCTCGAGTTTCAGTCTCTCGCGTCATAGAAACAGCAAGGCCGGCGCGCCGGGCGTCGGCCCGAAAGGGGGAACAATGGGAATCACCGACCTCTCTTCATTCACTTCGAAACAGGGTGTTACCACCGCAGTCTGGCTATACGACGAAGCCGAAACCTACGTCGTGCAGCACGACTTCATGCACCTCAGTTTTTTCAGGGACGACTTCAAAGAATTTGTGGATACGCTGGTCGTGGCACTGCGCGCAATCGAGAAGTCCGAGAGCCCGATCAGGCACATCCATCCCGTAGCTGTCAGGGAAGGAGACCTTTCCAATGCCGGGCGTTCAGACTTCGGGCTTCCGCAGGGCGACCCGGTCGGCCTTACTTCTGAGCTTCCTTCAATCCCCATCCTCACGGAGGTCGGCGATTGAGCTGACCTCTCCCCCGTAACCCCCCACGCGGCAACTGCCGGCCGCAGCCATGCCACCCCCGCACACTGCCACTCCGCACCGCTGAAGGGCCCCTCCCCGGGGCCCTTCGCCCTTTTCCGGCTCAGAAAGAACACCCGCCGTGAAGCGGGTGCTCTGTTTTGACATAGAGCGGTTTGTTGCCACGCGAGCCTCAGTCCGAGAACGCCCCTATGGTATCGGTCCCCGAACCCCAGTCCCGGCCGTACATGGCCCGTTCGACCATGATGGGCCTAGCCCCATCGAGCGACTCCACCAGGATGGCGGCCCTTCCGGAAGATACCTTGTCGGCCATGTTGAAGGTGGCACGGGATTCCTTGGGGATCTCGGCCGTGAAGGAGACCGGCGTGCCCCCACCCTGGGGCAGGTAGGTGATCCGGACGGTCACCGCTCCCGGGTTGGGGTTTGAGACGAGGGTCCAGGTCTGGCAATTCGCGTCGTTCTGCCCGTCAGGGAGCATGAAGGTCATGTGGGGGTCGGCCAGGCCTATGGAGGCGTGGAAGCACTCTCCCAGCCCCGCGTCCCAGTACATGGCGCGCTCTGCCACCAGCGGCCTGGAGCCGTGGACGGTCGTGGATACATTCGTGTCGGGGGGTATGGTGTCGTTCAGCCTCACCGTCCTCCTGGAACCGGGCGCCATGTCGAAGGTTGGCCCTGGTACGGCTTCGGAGGGGATGTTGCAGGTCAAGGTGACCGTGTTGGGCTCGGCACCGGGGTTCTGGATGAGGACATAGGTCGTGAAGCCCGCCGCGTAGCCCGTGGCCCCTTCGGCGAGGAAGAAGTCGTTTGCGGGGGCGGTGGCCCCCAGAGAGCAGGAACCCTCGCGGCGCTGATCGCGGTAGACACTCCTCTCTGCCATCACGGGGACGTCGGAGCCCACTTTGATGGAGGCGTCCGCGCTGCCCACGTCCGCGAGCATGGAGTAGGTCGCACGTGAGTTCGCGGGGATGACCTTTGCTTTCGGCGCGGGCCCGGCTTCCGTCATGTAGGTGAGCGTGATGTTTGCTTCAGTCGGGTTGGGGTTAAGCACACAGGTCCATGACTCGAACCCCCAGTTGGTGGACCCCTCAGGCAGGTACCAAGTCTTTGAGAGGATATCGCTCGCTATCGAGGAGTGGTAGCCGCGAAGTGTGGTCCCGGAGCCCGTCCAGTACATGGTGCGGTCCACCGCAATGGTCTTGCCCTGGAGGCACGCCACCTTGGTGGAGAAGTCTACCAGGCCTATGTCTTCCATGGAGGAAACGGTGGTCTGGGACAGGGGCGGCAGGGTAACGGTGCGGGTTCCCACTATCCCCCTGCCCGCTGCTGTAGGGTTCGGATCCATGTAGGTGAGGCGCGCGTCAACCGCCTCGTTCTTGGGGTTCTCGATGGTGATGTAGGTGGAAAAGCCCCAGGCGTTGGTGCCTTCTGCGAGATACCAGGTGGTCGGTTCCGTGGGGTTGAGGGTTGTGAACTCCATGTCTGCACCGTATGAGGTTCCCACCGCGTTGGTGGCGTACGCCTTCACGTGGTAGAGCGTGTCGGGGGAGAGCCCCGTGATGCTCGAGGTGAAGGCTCCGGTTCCGCTCCCGTCGTTGGTGTGGCTGTCAGAGATCGTCGGGTTGGGGTTTTCGCTCCAGCATACGCCCCTCGCGGTCACCGGGTCTCCCCCGCCGTCTGTCACGTTGCCGCCTGAGTCGGCCGTGGTCGTTGTGATGTTCGAGGGGGCGGTGGTGGTGACGGTGGGGGCGGTGGGGGGCTCGGAGTAGTAGACTTGGAAGGCGGAGCCGTCGTGCCCGGACCACACCACGTTGGGGTTCCCGTCCGCGTCGAGCGCTATCTGCTGGCTGGAGTTATAGGTAGCAGTACCGGTGGATACCTTCTGCGGGGTCCATCCGCCGCCGGTGTTCTCCGCGTAGTAGGCCTGGTCGGTCGAGCCGTCGTTCCCTGACCCCGCGACGTCGGGGTTCCCGGACGCGTCGCGCGCTATCTGCGGGTCAAAGTTGTTGGTCGTGGTGCCGG
>CAZAIS010000025.1:3472-10882 GCA_964485255.1 uncultured Acidimicrobiales bacterium
TGGATACCTTCTCGGGGATCCAGCCTCCCCCGGTGTTCTCCGCGTAGTAGACCTGCCAGTTCGAGCCGTCGTGCCCGCGCCACACCACATTGGGGTTCCCGGACGCGTCGAGCGCTATCTGCGGGTCAAAGTTGTTGGTCGTGGTGCCGGTGGATACCTTCTCGGGGATCCAGCCTCCCCCGGTGTTCTCCGCGTAGTAGACCTGGTAGGTCGAGCCGTCGAACCCGCGCCACACCACATTGGGGTTCCCACTCCCGTAGAGCGCTATCTGCGGGTTGCAGTTGAGTGTCGTGGCGCCGGTGGATACCTTCTGCGGGGTCCACCCGCTACCGATGCTCTCCGCGTAGAAGACCTGGTTTGTCGAGCCGTCGTTCCCGTGCCACACCACGTTGGGGTTGCCGCCTGAGTCCAGGGCTATCTGGGGGCTAGAGTTATCGGTCGTAGTGCCGGTGGATACCTTCTGCGGGGCCGGCCATGCCGCGAGCGCGCCCTGCGCGATCAGGAGCAGCGCGGCCAGCACTGCGGCCGCTACTACAGCGGCGCTCCAGCGCCCCCTGGCGGACCGATTTCTCTTCTTGGCTTCACCGTGGTTTGTCACGCTGCCTCCTTGCATCGCCCGCCGAGGCCTGTTTACCGTAGCCTGATACGTTGAATCTATATTCTTCGGGGCCATTATGCAACGACGAGGACTCCCTTGACCGCCGAACAAGACACAACACGAGGAACCATGAATCTGACTACATTCTCAGGAGTGAAGAACTGTCCAACTTTAATATCCTTCTCAGCACGTAGCGCCAGGACTTCGTGTCTCCCCAGCCGCTCTATCGATGCCGTTACCACGGTATGCAAGCGATATGACAGTCGTCAAGGCAACACACATCGCCAAGGAACAGGCCGGGTGCCTTCTCAACGGCGCTCCCTTCAATAAGAACAACACACACACGTTCCATCCTCAGACTGTGTACGGAGATAACGGTGGAAAGTCGATACCGGGCGACGTATCACCTAGAATTGCCTTGAGACGTCCAATCTCGCTTTTCATTTCAGCTACAAGACTCTTGTTGACGGAAGGATTCGCGATTAACCGTATCGCCGCCTCGAGGAAGAATATCTTCTTTCTGACAGTATCAAGGTCATAGCCGCAGGGTTTAGACTTCTTGGAATTGTCTACCCTGGGTTTGACGGAACCGCGCTTCAGGCGACCGAGGGAAGACCTTGAACGGCTGACAGGGTCCGTCCGTTGAAGTTAGACTGTCTTCAGAGCATTTTCGGAAATCGTTGTGACCAAACGACAGCCTGTCTGGATTGAAAGGAAAACCGATGGATGAATCCAGGAGCGCTGTCGAGCTTCGCGAGCAGGCAGAGAAGAGGGTCAAGCAGAAGGTGCGGCTGCTATACAGCGCCGGGCTGTGGGTCGTCTTCAGCGTTTTTTCTTCCCGCTCTGGCTACTTACAGGTCGAGGCTAGCAGTGGTTCTGGTGGCCGATCGCGGTGCTGGGTTTCACCTTGTTCATTCAGGTGGTCGGCTACTTCAGCGGCAACAGGGGGATAGCCACGCACGACCGCATGGTCGAAAAAGAGATGGAACGGATAAAGAAGGACGGTTAGGTTTTCCGGCATACCGCGAAGAAGGCCGTTCGGTTCGAATTCAGCCTCGCCGGGTAGGCCTGTACTGGAACCGACTACGCGTCGAGGCCGAGTTATAACAGGGAGGGAGACTTGAAGAAGATCACATGCATACTATTGATGGCGGGACTGCTGGCTGTCCTGCTGACCGGGTGCAGCACCGGAAAGCCCGCTTCGAAGGATTCTTCGATCAACACATACACACCGACCTTCCACGCCCCCGCGGTGCAGAACGGGCTTGTCTTCAAGAGCCCGGAACTCCAGTTCGAGTTGCTGAGGACGCTGGGTGCCACGGCTTACGGGGCGGCGGACATTGGGGAATCCCTTGAAACAGCGATGCAGGTCGACGAGGCGCAACTTGAACGGGGTATCTTCGACTCCTGGTACGACGCGTGGAATTCGACCGCCGAGCGCCTGCGCTTGGTTGCCGATCAGTCGCTTGCCGCGGGGGACAAGACGAGCGCCCGCGATACCTACCTTCGGTGCAACACCTACTACAATCAGGCTGAGTTCTACCTTCATGGAAACCCGTCGGACCCTCGGATCTCCCAGGCTTCGTCCAGTGCCGTAGAGTGTTTCAACAAGGCGGCGAAGCTGTTCGATCCTCCGGCGGAGCTGGTGAACATAAAGTACGAGAACACAACACTCCCCGGGTATTTCTACAAGGTGGATACCAGTAACAAGAAGAGGCCGCTTCTCATCATCCAGACGGGCTACGACGGGACTCAACAGGAACTATATTCGGAATGTGCGGTGGCGGGACTCCAGAGGGGATACAACATCCTGACGTTCGAAGGGCCCGGCCAGGGCCAGGTCCTGAGGAAGCAGGGGCTGCATTTCAAGCCGGACTGGGAGAAGGTCGTGACGCCCGTCGTCGATTACGCGGTGTCCCGCAAGGACGTGGATACCGGGAAGATAACGTTGTGGGGCGTGAGCATGGGCGGGTGCCTGGTGGCTCGCGCCGCCGCGTACGAGCATCGGCTAAAGGCGCTCATCCTGGACCCCGCGATGGACATGGCGCAGGTGGTCGTGCGGGAGTTCGGCCCCTTGGTGGCCGGAGGAGATCGCAATTCCAAGGCCGATGTGCAGAGCATGCGGACGGCTTTCGAACAGAACCCGGACTCGATGGACCAGGGCATGGTAATGGCAATGCAGGGAAATATAGGCGTAACGTGGTTTTTCCAGAACGGAGTGTACACGTTCGGGGTGACTAACTTGAGCAGCTTTCCGCTTAAGATGCTCGACTACAGCCTTGCAGGAGTGACCCAGAAGATCACCGCCACGACGCTCGTCTGCGACAGCGAGCAGGATGTCGCGAAGTACGGCAGCATGACAAAGGACATCTACAATGCTCTGAGGTGCCCCAAGGAATACATCCTGTTCACGAACGCGGAAGGAGCCGGCGCGCATTGCGAGATGGGAGCTGAGAGATTCGCGAACCAGCAGAAGCTCGACTGGCTGGGCGGCGTGACCGGGAACAAGGGATAGGCCGCGGGTTGTATCAGGTGGGACTTCGAAGTCCGCCTCACGCTCGTCTGTCTTCGGGCCGGTGTGAATCAAGAGTTCGTCATTTGCGGAGGTCTTGGAGGCGTCCAAGGCCTCCTCCCCTTTTTTCACACATTGTGGCGTGATGAGCAGAGGGCCCAATCGCATTAAGTCCTACCAGACTATCAACAGTATTGATCATGACTCAGGCGATTTCGTGGATACTCTACAAGCGTCCCGCTCGCCAGACTCGGAAACTCAGGGGATTTCTGCTTTTTCTTCTCTATTCAAGCCACTCCTTTTCGAGCTTCTCGAGGGTTCCGTCCTTCTCCATCTCCTCGAGCGCTTTGTTGACGTTGTTCAAGATTTCGGCGTTACCCTTCTTCACGCCGATTCCGAGATCTACCGTGGCGCCGAACTCCGTAACCATCTCTGCTTCCTTACCCGTCTTCTTGATGTTATCCCAGGTGCTGTGTCTGTAGCCGATATACGCGTCTATCGCCCCTTTCTCCAGGGCCTCCAGCCCGAGCAGGTCGGTTTCGAATAACTTGACATCTTTCAAGTTTTCAAGCTCTTCCAGTTCTTTTGCAGTGGCTGTTTCAGCCAGAGTCCCCACTACTTTTCCAGCAAGGTCGGCCCCGGTTCGAATCGCAGAGCCCTTTAACACAAATACCTCATCGCTGACCTCCAGGTACGGGATCGAAAAGTCGATCTCCTTGATACGCTCAGGAGTCATTTTCATAACGCTTCCAATGATGTCGTATCTTTTTGAGTCAAGGCCATCTATGAGATCTCCCACCGGTGTCGGGACTATCTCACACTCGAGTCCCATGCGCTCGGCTATCTCGTTGCAGAGGTCCACGCTGTATCCGACAGGCTTCCCTCCTTCCATCACGGAGAGAGGGGCCCCGGCGTCCATGTAGGCCCCCACGAGCAACTTGCCCTTCTCTATCGTGGACTGTTCCTGCCCGCAACCGGAAAAAAGGAGTGCCGCCACCATTACCGCCAGGATAATCACAATACGCCTCACCGGAAACCTCCTCTATTCGCTATTCCCCGTATGCTTTCTCCGACATACCGCGACTCGTTCTCTTCACCGCTCCCTTCCGGACGACGAAGTCCCGCTTCGCTACGCACTAATCTATTCATTCCGAGACCCGGGTTCAACCGCGAGAATATCAACAATCTCAAGGACGACTTCCGCGAGTTCTTCGATACGCTGGTCGTCGCGCTGCGCCGGATCGAGAAGGGCGAGAGCCCCATCAGGCACATCCACCCGGTCGCGGTCAGGGCGGCCGACCTGTCCGAGGCGGGACGAGCAGACTTCGGGTTCGGCTGCCCGGTAAGTGAAGAAGAAGCCGTCGCCGAAAGCGTCTTTCCCCGGCTTCGCGCTCCGGGCGCCCTGAGTGAGGTGGGCGACCGAGCCCGCCTACTTCAACAAGTCCCCATGCGGCAACATGGACTACGCCATGCCACCCGCTGGCTGCCACACCGCACGGATGAAGGGCCCCTCCCGGGGCCCTTCGCCCCGTTTGTAATATGCTCCACCGCTTACACCATAACCACCAATCGCGTGGTGTGTTACGGCACCTCTTCCGTCACCAGCGCGTCCAGCTCATCAAGGCCGGCGACTCCGAGTGGTTTCATAGTGCTGAGGAACTCATCCGGATCGACGCAGCCTTCCGGTGAAAGCACGCCCGGTCCCTTGATCTTTCCTTCCAGCAACATGCAGGCAAAAACCGCCATGGGGGTTCCCGTGACATCGTTCATGTCGACAATCCCCTGAGGTCCCCCCTGGTACCCGGCGAAAGCCGTCCTCACCCTCAGCTTCCTGCCATTCCGTCGGCCTTCGACAACTATGCTGATTGCCCCGATGGAGGGCCTGTATCTGCCCATGATCTCGAGTGCGAGAGCCTTCAGGTCCCGGCCGCGCAATTCCCCATCGATCAACTGGGCAAAGACTCCTCGAGCCATGCCGATGTACGGCCTCTTGATCTCCGGCCTGGCGCCGGCGTCAACAGCCATTATGAAATCCACCGCGGACTTCATGTCGAGTGCGCCTTTCTTCACCTGCGCGGCAATGCCACGGAACAGTCCGTTGAGCGGCTGGGGATAGACCGAGCCGTAGACGCGGAGATTCTTCAACCCGGGAATGAAGCGTGGATAAGTCTCGATCTCGGCATGGCCGCACTCGAATACGCGAAAAGGCCCCAGGGGCTCCGGGAAGTCCAGTACTTTTCCTCTTTTGAAGTTCGGGATTTCGACGGGCTCTCCGTCCCTCAGCGCGTGAGTGTTCCCCGAGCACTCGTAGATCATGTGCTCGATGACCGCTCTTCCTCCTTTTTCCCTGCCCTCCTCCGGTGGAGTCGAACCGGTGACCCAGGCGACTTCGATGTCATCGACCTCATCAAGTCGCTGAGCGCATTTCATGACGAAAACGCTTGTCAATCCGGGGGCGGAACCGCAACCGGTCAGGGCGGTGATTCCGGCTTTGCGGACTCGTTCATCCTGCGAAAAAAGCTCTCGCGCTGCGATGTCGGTGTCGCCGAAGTCGATGTAGTCGACACCTTCATCGATACAGGCTTCCCAGACAGGTCTGCCGGTGCGATAGTAGGGGCCGGTGGAGTTTATCACCAGGCTGCCGCCGCGAATGATCTCGCGCAATCCTTTTCCATCGAATATATCAACAGTGACAGCTTCGACTCGCGGTGAGCCGATCATGTCTATGACTTCATCAGCCTTCCGTTTGTCCTTATCGGCTATCACGATTCCGCAGTCATCCACCAGGTTCAGCAGCCTCCTTGTGGCCACTTCCCCCATGTCTCCTCCACCACCGATGTTTACGAGTTTCCTGATCTTGATCAACCTCCCTGGAGAAGTGCAGCGATATGCCTATGCCCGTCCCGCCTCGCGGCCGGCTCGTTTGACGTCCTTCAGGTAGGGCTTCAGAAGACCTCTTGCTGTCTCGAGCGCGGTGGCAGGGCGGACTATTCCCGGGCTGATGGCGGCATGAATCAGTGTTCCATCGGCAAATGCGATTATCAGCGCCGCGGTTTCCTCTAATTCCGCCTTGTCCCTGAATTCCGGTTTGGCAAGCGCGTTAAGAACCTCCACGAGGGTCGAATAGCATCTCCGCATGGCGACGCTCAGTGCAATCCTCACTTCTTCATCCTGTGAAGCACGGTAGAGAACGGACGTATAGACGCGGGCGAAATCGTCCGCGAGGTACTCCTCACTGAACAGAATGGAAAGAAGCTTCTCCAGCCTCCCGGCCGGGTCGCCGAGCGCGGCCAACTGCCGAGAAACCAGCCCTTCGTGCATCTCTATGACCCTTGCGATGAGCTCTTTCGTTATCTCCTCTATGCTGCCGAAGTAATGGGTGATGATGCTTGGCGCCATGCCGGCTTCTTCCGCTATGGCCCTCATTGTGCAACCTTCAATTCCTCTTGCGACGACACACCTGTAGTACGCATCAACAAGTTGCGTACGTCTTTCCGGAGCGAGGCTCTTTCTCCCCAAAACAACCTCCTGTGAATTATAGTTTGTTATTATGTACAAACTATATTACATTTGTCAAATCGCCGCTGGCCGGATTTCTTCTCCGGAGGTTTCTGAATCAGATAAGACCAGGGTCGTCATGCCTGTATAGACTCTCCCGGAACGCCGCATCAGCAGCCGTATGGAATGATTCCATCAAGGCCGAAATAACTAGTGATGTTAGGATGTGTGAGTTGCAAGGGCCGGCGGGCATGGGAGGAAGCCTGTGAGACTTCCGGCAACAGGGCTGAGAACAGGAAAATCGGCGGGTGCGGCGGCCGCGCTGATCGCGGCCGCAGTCGTCCTCTTTCTTATCACGCCCCTTTCGTGCCGGCCGGGTACCGGTGCCGAACGCGGCGGCACGACCGGTGCCGCGCTGCCCGCTTCCACCTTCTACTTCGCTGAAGGGTCCTGCCGCCCGGGGTTCGATCCCTACTTCTGCATCCAGAACCCGGGCTCATCCGAAGCTCTGGTGAGCATCACCTACATGAAAGGGGACGGCGGTACCGACAGCGAGCAGGTCACCGTGGCCCCCGGGTCGCGCTCCACTGTCTCGCCCAGGACGAGGCTGGGCACCGGTGACGACGCCGCCCATGATTTCTCGGCCGTGGTGGAGTGCGTCAACGGCCAGCAGATAATCGCCGAGCGCCCCGTCTACTTCGACTACCACGGCCTCGGCGGCGGCCACGACGTGGTGGGGGCAACCTCGCCCGCTTCCACCTTCTACTTCGCTGAAGGGTCCTGCCGCCCGGGGTTCGATCCC